>JASHQK010000681.1 GCA_030039195.1 Candidatus Sulfotelmatobacter sp. | reverse complement strand
TTGTCCTCTGAAAAAGGATGATTGTGGGCAGAAAACCACGCAATCACACGGCTGTCGAATTGCTGTGGAGCCGCGCCCACGGCACCACAGTGGCCTGCGCCCGGGACCTCCCAGAGCGCTATGTCAGCCGGGTTGTGGCTATGAATCCACTCGGATTGATGAAAGGGAATGTTGTTATCTGACAATCCGTGAATCAGGAGAATTGGCACCCGGCCTCCAACAACTGCGTCCTCAGGGGACGCGTCAGTCAGGGACACGCCACGGGTGATCCTTCCGTACAGGAACGCCAGCTCGACCGCAGGACGCAGAGCTATTTTCCCGAGCCACGGTCCCGCGCCCGCGAATTGACCCACGCGCACATAAGCGATCTGGCGGAAGCTGGCGAATGAGGATTCTGCCACCACCGCGCAGAATCGGCTCTCCTCTTTCAACGATTGCAGTAGGATGGCAGCTCCCATTGACTCTCCCATTCCAAAAATGCACCGCGGGTGTTGCTGAGCCGTCAACCATTCAAACCAGCGGCGCACGTCATCGGTTTCCTCCACGCCATAAGTCGGAAATTTGCCGCCGCTCTCGCCCTGGGCCCGCGAGTCTGGTCGTAGGATGGCAAAACCTTTCGAAAGAAATAATTCGGCAAAACCACCCATTCCTTCGCGGTTGTCTCCAACGCCGTGAAGCAGGATTACTGCGTCTCCGTTCGCATGGGCTGGGCTGGCGAGCCATCCCCGAAGTTGAATTCCATCGCGGGAGACTATTGAGACGTCCTGCAAAGCCGCACCGAAGCGGGCGGCCATGGCTTCCGCTGACTCGCGGTCTCTCAAAGGGATGCGTTGAGGACGGAAGGCCAGCTCTCCAAGAAAGACGGCGAGGACTATGCAAGACAAGCCATAACAAAGCGCCAACCTGACGATGAAACGCCGCACCCGCATCCGGGACCTCTCGCTTCATGTACGAGGAGTAGCGCGCAAAAGTTCGCCGAGCGCCTGATATTGCAAGTCCTGAGCGGTGAGATTCGGAAGGCAAAAAAATGCGGGGCTGAAAGCAGTGACCCTAATCGCCACTCTCAACCCCGTCTCCCAGGTTCTGTGGTAGGTGAAGTGAGTATGCGTTGGCTTGAAAATTGAGGCAAGATTACGAAGGTAAGCGGGTTGATGCATTACCTCGGTTTCGTATCCCGCTGGCGGCCGAAGGGTGCGCTCAGTCGAAAGGGTTCGGAAATCACCAACAAGTAACTTGGTGACACTGCATCAGTCGAGTGAAGGTGCCGGCCTCAACGGAGCCATCGGCAAACTTCAGATCGTAGCTGGGGGATGAAGCCGGTCTGCTACCGAAATCGATGGTTCCCGAGACCGCATGGTCGCATGCGAAAGGCGAGGTCAGACAGCGGGAAACCGATGCCCATTGCCTCGCGTGAGCCCAGATGATCGTTACAGGAGCCGATTTGCTTTCGGTCGTGGAAAATTCCACACTGATGTACGGCGGTGGCGTCGGGTCAGTTTCTTTGCGGCAGCGGGGCCAAACGGTGGTGAGTGTGATGCCCGACTCCGCCTCGTCTGCAGGCCCACAACCATTCCAATCACGCGCGAAGGAAAACTTCAGTGTCCCTTTGCCGTTGCTATGAAGGGTTGGCGGCGTTTGCGAATGTGCTAAGACTGTGACTGCCGCGAGCACAGATGAGATTACACAAAGGGTTATCCGCGAGGCCACGTTTTCTTACCCTCGGTTGGATTCGCGACTCAAAGCCCCTCTACAGGACAGAAGAAAGTACCATTACTTCGTGGCCACCAGCGAGTGCGTGATGGCGTGAACCGACAGGGCAATGCGATTCTGCACGCCGACTTTGCGCATCAGCTTGGCCACGTGCGCTTTCACGGTACGCTCTTCAATGCCAAGCTGTCCGCCAATTTCCTTGTTGGAGCGGCCGGCAACCAACATTTCCAGAACTTCTTTTTCGCGGTCGGTGAAGGTGACGCGGCCGGCGGGGAAAATCCGCCCTGGAGCCGAAGATACGCGCTCGATAAACATCGACAACACGCGGCGCGGCGCCCAGACCGAGCCCTGATTTACCACGCGAATGGCCTGCGCAAATTCTGTGGGAGTCGCGGCCTCATCGACATACCCCTTGGCGCCGGAAGCAATGGCCTTCAAAATGGTTTCTTCATCCACACCTGAGCCGGTGACAATAATTTTCAGATCAGGACGCGTGGCCTTCAGGCTGGCCATCAGGTCGAAAAGGTTTTGCCCCGAACGGTTGCCGAGCAGGATGAGGTCGATATTCTGCAACGTGGCAATTTCCGGCAGTGCCGCCGAGATGAGTTCGAATTCGGGTTCCGCATCGAACAATGCGCGAAACCCGACGAAGCGCAACGGATCGCTTTCCACCACCGCAATTCTGATAACCGGTTTTCTGGCGACTGCTGCTTTCATAGTTGTCCCTGTGGGTATGGATTCTCTACTCAGCATAGTAATAATCGACCACGATGCAAAGAGAAGGTGACCGAAGTGAAATTACGGGAGTAACATGGAAATCGCCGTGAAAACCGAGGATCCGCAACCACTCTCGAGCGCTCATGCAGTTGAGAAAGTTGAGCACGCAGAGAACGAGAGTGCAGTCTGCGCGCTGGTTCGGCCGGCTGTTCCTGACGATGCCGAGGCGATCGCGGCCGTGCACATCGCGAGCTGGCAGGCTGCATATCGTGGACAGCTACCCGATGATTTTCTGGATGGCCTCGAAAGTCAGTTCCGCGCAAGGGCCGATTTTTGGAGACAGGAGATTGCGAGTCCACGGACGGCGAGTCACGAGATCTGGGCGGCTACTCTCGCCGGGCATCTTCGCGGATTTGTTGCTCTTGGTCCGGCCAGAGACGCCAACTCACGGCTCACGGGTGAGGTGTATGCAATCTATGTCCACCCGAACAGCTGGCGGCAAGGCCTGGGAACGATGCTCTTCACCCGGGCAATGACACGCCTCGCCGCGCTTGGATTCTCGAAGACGATTCTTTGGGTACTGCAATCGAACACACCCGCCCGTCGCTTTTACGAACATGCCGGATGGAGTGCGGACGGTCGAACAAAACTCGAAACACTTCCCGGTGGCATTGAGCTGCGCGAAGTTTGTTATCAAAAAAATACTCGGCTCCCAAATTGAGGAATCGCAATCATGAAGAGAAACACCTTTCCGATTTTCATCCTGACCCTGGCTCTCGGACTTTTCGCGCCACTGTTCGCGCAACAGACTCCAGCCGATCAAAGCCAGTCCTCCACTCCGGCTGCGCCGACTTATACGCCGAAATTCAAGGGTGATCCGGCACACTCCGACTCGGAAGCGGCGGCGCTGGCCTATATGCGCGTGGTGATTCGGGCCCAGAGCCAGTTCAACAAGCATTACGATCACTATGCCACCACGCTGCCGGAACTGGTCCACACCGGATCGTTCACCCGGCGCATGGTCGATCCAAATCGCGGAGACTACACGGCAAGCTTCAAGGGCAAGAAAGACAGCTACATTCTGACCATGACGCCCAACCACATGGATGCCGATCACCGTTCGTTCTACGCCGAGGAAGATGGGAAGATCCACGCCGACGCCGACAAGCCGGCGGATGATCAGTCGCCCGTGGTGAAGTGAATCCCTCACCACAGAGGCACAGAGTCACGGAGAAAACG
>JASHQK010000680.1 GCA_030039195.1 Candidatus Sulfotelmatobacter sp. | reverse complement strand
GCGACAGCGGCATTATAAGTCCCGCGGTCAACTATCCCCTCTGTGAAAAACTTTCGTTCCGATAACTGATCGGATGCCGGGGGCCTTCTGTGTTAATTGGCGGGGGAAGTCACAAATCACGCAGCAAATGGCGACAGAAAGCCGAGTACCAGTATCTGATGGCCTGCGCACTACCGGTTACCAGCGTTTACATTTCTGCATCGTAAATGGCGGTACAGTTATAATAATGGCTAGCACGAGGTCGTTACGTCTATCTCTGGTTCTCTCTGTCACGCTGGTTTGGACCTCGGCCGGCCTCGGACAAGAACCTGCGCAAGCGCCTTCGCTAGAGACCCAGTCTCCACCCGCAACACCCGGCACGGCAGGCGAAGCTCAACGACCCGGAAGCATCAGTGGAACCATCATCGATCCAACTGGGGCTGTGATCAAAGGAGCCGAGGTAACGCTGAGTATCGCGGGTCTACCCCTGAGACAGAAAGCAACATCGGACAGCAAAGGTCAGTTCTCATTTGCCAACGTTCCTCCCGGCCCGTTTCAGCTCGCGATCCAATCGACCGGCTTCGCGGCGCAAACATTCTCTGGAACCTTGGAGCCGGGGCAGACTGAAAATCTGCTTCCCATCATGCTGAGCGTCGGCACGGCGATCACTAGTGTCGAGGTCGGTGTGCCACAAATTGAGGTGGCCCAGGAAGAACTCCATGTGGAGGAGAAGCAGCGGGTGCTCGGCATCGTGCCCAATTTCTACGTCACCTACATCCCCAATGCGGCTCCGCTCGACATGAAGCAGAAATTCCAGCTTGCTTTAAGAACGGTGATTGACCCTTTCACCTTGATCGTTGTCGCAGGCACTGCCGGCATTCAGCAGGCGCAAGATCACTTCGCTGCTTACGGTCAGGGCGCCCAGGGTTACGGCAAGCGTTTCGGAGCCGGATATGCCGATACAGTTGACGGCACGTTTTTCGGAGGCGCGCTGTTTCCCTGGCTTTTGAAACAGGATCCGCGGTATTTCTACAAGGGAACCGGCACAATACGCGCGCGGACTTCTTATGCCATATCAAGGGCTTTCATCTGCAAGGGAGACAACGGGCGCTGGCAACCGAATTATTCCGGGGTTCTGGGCGAGCTTGCGGCAGGAGGGATTTCGAATCTTTATTATCCGGCGGACGATCGCCATGGTGTGGGATTGACGTTCGGCAATGCCGCGATCGGTATCGCCGGCAATGCAGTGGGCAATGTTTTTCAGGAATTCGTGGTCCCCAAGTTGACGCCCATGCTTCATAAGAAGGATCACAACAAATCATCTCTCCCACAAACAGCCCCGAACGAATAGCAGAAGGCAATCAATCGCGGGGCTGTACGCTTCTGGTAAGCGTCTCGTTTGTTGCCTGCTCTTTTCATGGCTGACGCTCGGTGCTGCCAGCGGCGGCGAATTCCCGGGAACGATTGTGGTAAGTTTAGCGTTTCAAAATCATCGGTCCCTGGGAAACTGAACATGCCGACTCGCCGCGCTTTGAAACTTGCCCTGATCTCTTTTTTCACTCTCCTTCTCGCAACCGCCGGAGCGGCCCAGAAGATCAAAATCATTGTCGATCAGGATGCGCGCGGGCCGGGCACGAGCGATCAGCAGGCGCTGTTGGTTTTTCTGCAGTCGGAAAAATTCGACGTTCTCGGCATCACCATTGTCAGTGGCGATCAGTGGTTGAAGGAGGAAACCGAACACACCTTGCGCATGCTGGAGATCGCCGGACGCACCGACGTTCCGGTAATCGAAGGCGCCGAGTTTCCGCTCATCAACAGCAAAGAGGAAAGCGAGCGCTGGGAGGCCATGTACGGCAAGCTGGAATACAAAGGCTGCTGGACCGAGCATTTTGCCGCGAAGCGATCGACCATCTACGATCAGCCGTACCACGCGCCCGACGTCGTGCCGCCGATGGATGAAGGCGAGCCGCATATCAAACCCCAACCGGGAACCGCCGCCGAATTCATCGTGCGGATGGTGCATAAATATCCTGGCGAAGTTGTGCTCTGGGCGGGCGGACCGCTCACAAATTATGCCCTGGCGCTGAAGCTGGATCCGTCGGTTGCGACGCTGGCAAAGGAATTCGTCATGATGGGCGGAGGGCTTTACGCCGACAAGGGAGCGATCGATCCGGGAGCGATCGATGGCCGCCGCGAATTCAACTGGTGGTTCGATCCGGAAGCGGCGCGAATCGTGCTGCGCGCGCCGTGGAAGAAGATGACCATCACGCCGATCGATATTTCGGTGAAAACCCGCTACACGCAGGACATGAAAGACACGATCGCGAAATCGGGCACGCCGGTCGCGGATTATCTCGCGAAATATTCACTTCCCGGCTACATGTGGGATGAAATTGCCGGCGCAGCGCTGATCGATCCTTCGATTATCACCGGCGAAAAGCAGCTTTATATGGATATCGACATCGATCACGGAGCGAGCTATGGCAAGACGTTGTTTTGGAAATCTACGGCGCAGGTTCCACCGTACTTGCGCTTGGCGAATGTACAGTTCGATATTGATGCGGAGAAGTTCTACCGGCTCTTCATCGATCTGATGACGCGGCCGCCAGGAAAGTAGGCCGCTTCATCGGCTTTAAGCGGAAGCGAGCCAAACGCGCGATTTCTGCGTCGCAGAGGCGCGACGCTTCGCGCGGCTCGCTCGGATCCTTCGCGAGGCAAGAACGTCTCGCTCAGGATGACGGGACAATACGATATTTCTACGTGACCACTCCTCGCATCGTCGTTGTGGGAAGTTACGCCACCGGTCTGACACTAAAAGTGAAGCGTCTGCCGAGTCCCGGCGAAACTGTTCTGGCATCAGGATATCGCGTGGATTACGGCGGCAAGGGCTCAAACCAGGCGGTCGGCTGCGCACGTTTGGGAGCAGAGGTTGCTTTCATTGCACGGATCGGACGCGACAATTTCGGCGAAATGGCGTTGCAGCTTTATCGCGAAGAAGGAATCGACGTTGCCTTTGTTCGCACCACTGCCGAACATCCTACCGGCGTGGGTTTCATTCTGGTAGAAGCCGGAACGGGTAACAACTCGATTGCGATTGACCCGGGTGCGAACGATTTGCTATCGGCGGCAGATATTACCGAATGCGACTCTGCCTTCCAGAATGCGGCGGTTGTGCTCACACAACTCGAGATTTCGGTGGAAGCGGCTGAAGCGGCGCTGGCTCGCGGACGGGCCCACAGAGCGATCACGATTCTGAATCCGGCGCCCGTGCGCCCGCTGCCTGCTTCCGTCTTGCAACTGGTTGACGTTCTTACTCCAAATCAGACGGAGGGCAAGGTACTTACCGGGCGCAGCCCGGACGAAAGGGTCGAGCCCGAGGAGATCGCGCGGGATTTGCTTCGCGCCGGCGTGAAAAATGTCGCCATGACTTTAGGCGAGGAGGGCGCTTTGATCGTGACGCCCTCGTCAATCAGGCACGTTCCAGCGATCAAGGTA
>JASHQK010000679.1 GCA_030039195.1 Candidatus Sulfotelmatobacter sp. | reverse complement strand
AGAAGGGTCCACAGCGTGCGCACGCACAAGTTCATAGCCGCGTCCGGCGTAAAGTTGATCGCCGTTCCAGGCAAGCGCTCGCATTCCTGGCAGACGAACCGCCAGCGTGAGACGAAACTCATGACGCGCCTGGATGGATGGAGCAACGGATTCGGAGGCCGTCATCATTGGCTTGCGAGTGGTCAATCGAGGTTTGGTTTGAGACTCTCAACCGCTCTGTTGCGAAACGCAACGTAAAAACGCGCACGGCCTTGCGTAGTTTAGCCCGCAGTTAGCTGTGATTTTTCGCGCCCTGTATCCGTTTTCCTCATCGACAGAATCGAAATAAGGCACTGGACATGCAGAACTTGTGCGCTTAACTATTTGAATGTTAGTGATCGCATCGCGTCGAAGCAATCTTGCCGACGATTAATCGGCATGCTTGCCGATCAGACGTCAATCGACGGGCGCCGTCCGCGACGACGGGTATGCTTGCCCACAGGAAATCTCCACCCGCCCCGTCCGCAAAAGTGGCAAGCAAAATGCACAAACCTTGGGTTTCACTTTTTGCTGCATTAATCGTGACCAAGATAGGAAGTCGGGGAGAATTATGCTTAGTCGTTGTGCCAACGTGCAATGTTCGAAACCGTTTCTGCGACTCCGCGAGGGAAAACTGTTTCTGGTCGAGACGGATCGGCTGATGAAACCGGGGGAACCGAAAAATCCACCGTTCGTCCGCGCGCGACAACAGCAGCGGCACGTTGAACATTTCTGGCTGTGCGATGAATGCGCCGCGCTATACACGCTGGTCTACGACCCCACGCGGGGCGTGGCCCTCGCTCCCTTGCGGCGCCCGACGGCAAGTGTGCCCGCTTCCAGTGACGCCCGTGGCGGAGTGGCCTGAGGCCGCCCCAAATTTTGATTCTCCAAGTTCGGCCCCCGGTCATTCATAACCCTCTTTCGCCCAGGTCTTCCAATCGTCTTTTACGGCTTGCAGCATGGCTTCAGTGGCTTCGCGCAGCCACTTCCCTTTCTTCTTTCGCAGATCCGGAAGGATCTCCTTGCGGGCACTTTTCATCCCCAGATGGATGTTCGCGGTTTCCCTGCCCATAGCCACGAGCAGACGCAGCTCCTGGCCTCCGGTCTTGACATCGGCAATTTCGATGCGCGAACAATGCGGGCTGAGACGGCGCACGATCCAGTGTCCACGCAGTTGCACGAACGGATCAGGACAGCGCACCGCACGATTGACGATGCTCTGATAAAGAATGTCGGAAGGTCCCTCGTTTCCATTCGCCCAATAACAAGCGGATGAAACCAGGGCCTTGGCCTCGCGCGCGATTCTGCCACCGTTCCACTCCGCCACGGCAACGTAACGCGCATGCCCCAGACTGCCCAGTCCCGCGACCCGATGCAAGAGCGTGCACTTCAGATCAGGAGCGGGCATAAGGTGCTCGATGGCATCGATCGCGCTGACGGGCACTGAGCCTTTCACTTTCTCGAAAGAATCCATTTTTCCCCAGAAGTGGACCGGGTCGCGCAGTTCGCTCTCCGCCAGATCTCGCAGCCAATCGTGGTCTTCACCCAGTACGAACGGCCGTCCGCCTTCGCTCAAGGCATCGCGATAACCGTCGAGAATCGCATCGCCCATGTCTTTGCCTTTGAGCTGAATGTGTCCGGCTTCGCAGGCGAGCTCCGCGCTGACGGCCAGCCGCACTAGGTCATTGGAAAATGCCATGGGGTAGGCCTCATCGAAATCATTCACGCCCCAGATGAGACGGCCTTCGATGTCGCGCCAGGTGCCGAAGTTCTCTACGTGCAGATCTCCGACGGCGAGCACCTGCGGGCCCTCGGCTAGTTCCGGACAGACTTTCGGCCAGAGTTGCGCCCAGCGGTAATACGTTGCGCGAAAAAAAGGAAACACGGCTGCCTTCATGTTGCGGTGCTTCAGGCGCAGGTCCGTTGTGACGATGGTCGTGCGGCGGCTTAACCAGTCTTCGAACTGGCGAGTGGCTTTAACGATATCCATGCCGCGAACGATAGAAGGCGATCGCGCGGAAGTCAACGGAACTCAGCTGGGTGAGACACAATCGCCGGGCGGATGGCTGGTTGACCTTTCCGACGCCCGGCGATTGCAGAGCGGAGACGCGCGTCCTCGCTCACTCGACGACTTGAGATTACTTTTTAAAATACTCCGCGTTTTTCTCGATAAAGTCCTTCTTGTCTTCCGGCACGTCTTCGAGTGCGTGGATTGAGTCCGATGTGCAGACCGGCACACAGGCGCCGCAATCGATGCAGCCCTCGGGATCGACATACATCTGCCTGGCCGCCTCGAAATCCGGTTCGTCCTGCTTGGGATGGATGCAATCGGTGGGGCATACCTCAACACAAAGGGAGTCTTTGATGCACGTATCAGTGATTACATAAGCCATGATGAATCGGTCTCCGGTGAGAGTGAGCGCTTCCGGCTCTCTCCAAAAACGAGTCTATGGAGCGAGGCAGAAACTACGCCGTGATTTCGATCACACCGAGACGTGCGTGAGCGGAGTGAAGTGATCCAGCAGACAACGGCTCTGAATTTCACGTTGGAAAGAGGTTGATGTAAATCACGCAGAACTGTGACGTGCGTCACAGAAATTGCAGGTCGCAGGCAGTTAAATAGGCACAATTGAACTAGGCCTTCTAGTCATAGGATCGCCCGGCTCCACCCACAGAACCCCACAAGCCGTTACCCCAGACGGCGGGAGCCGGGCGCTTGAAGGCTCAGGCGCTCTCTGCTTCGGAAACCGAAAAACTTATTCCCGGAGAACAGGACTGCAACCTGCTGGAAGGGAAGCCAGCCGCAGCGGGCGACGGCCGGGAGACTACCAAATCTCAAGTTCAAACTTGCGGTACCGTTGAATCAGGAAAAAATCGCCGGCATTCGAAGTGACGACCCGTGCTCCGCAGGACCGCGCAGTCAGCGCAATCAACACATCGAAATGCAGGCTGCGCAGTTTCTCCGGCGTAAAGCCCATGTCGGTTCGAATCTTTGCCAGCACCTGCCCCGAATCCAGCCAATTCTGCTTTGTCGGTGTGAGTACTGGATGGTTGCGTTCCAGCGTCCGCAAGAATCGGCGCTCTGCAGAATTGCTTGCGCCACGCCACAATTCCGCAAGGACAACCGCGGATGTTCGAATGAGCCCGCTGATCGATGGGATTCTCTGTTGGTGACGTCCGGTACGCAGGTCATCCACCAACACAGAAGTGTCGAAGATCAGAATTTCACTCACTCACGATAGCCCGCGAACCTGAGCTTGCCCGCGTTCTTCTTCATTAAATTCTTGAAACGCTTCAGGGCAACGACTTCGCGCAATGCAATGTGAACCGCTTCTGTCCTAGTCTTGACCCCAAGAACTTTGGCTGCCTCGTCGGCGAGTTGAGTGTCCAAACGAATGGAAGTCAGGGTGCCAGCCATGCGATTTATCCCCCCCGGCGCTCTGTATATACATTCTATGTGATTTGTATGCACACCATCAAGTCATGCGGGGCCGAGGCGGAGAACCTACTGGCTCCCGACACGACATTAGTAAGAGCCGGGCGCTTGAGGGCTCAAGCGCGACTACCCTGCTCGGCCCCAAAGGAACTGTTCTTCGCGAACAGATTCATTTTCGGCGCCAGGGCGACCAAGTTTTGTACCTTTTGTGGTACACTTGTGGAGCAATCGATGGAGCCTTCACCTCGGAAGATTGAACTGGTCTTCTTCCGCAATGATGCGGGTGTCGAGCCGGTGCGGGAGTGGCTGAAAGAGTTACACGCCAGCGCGTCACGCGATTGGAACGGACCTGCTGCGGGCACAGTGGCGATGGCCGGTTGGCATGCCGTTATGCCGTCCCATGGGACGAGGGTTGTGGGAAGTACGCACCAGCCCGGGAACCGCATCGCGCGCGTGTTGATTTGCTTTTCTCACGGCCGATTGGTGGCTTTGCATGGATTCATCA
>JASHQK010000064.1 GCA_030039195.1 Candidatus Sulfotelmatobacter sp. | reverse complement strand
GCGATCAGGAGCAGGATTGAAAGCGAACAAAATCGGTTTAGAAGGGCAGGGCTTCGCATCGGGTCCTCTCAAATTGATTACCAAATCGATTATGTTACGCCTATTTGCTACCCTCCTGAGTGACAATTTTGGTGGCGTGGTTGAGCCGTTATTTGGACTGACGCAGGTGGGAAAGGTCACGAAAGGGTGTTCCAGTGCTCTCGGTTTTGAGAGAAGCGGGAACCCCCGTCCTCACGGACTGCACGTCCTTGTCTCTGCGTTGTTCAGAGACAGGGCGGGGCCTTTGACCTTCAGCCAAGGTTGCTGAAGTCTGTGTCCTAATCGCACATCTTTCCCTCGTCTCCGCTGCGGCTTACACTAAATACTGTGAAGATCGCACTCGGCCAAATCAACCCGACGGTTGGAGATTTCTCCGGCAATTCTGCGAAGATCATAGATTTGTCGCGCCGCGCCCAAGCGGCCGGTGCCGGACTGATTCTGTTTCCGGAACTCTCCGTCTGCGGATATCCGCCGCGCGATCTGGTCGAGCGTCCATCGTTTGTGGCGCGCAATCGCGAGACGGTCGAATGCATCGCCGCCGAAGTCCCCGGCATCGCGATCATTTGCGGCCTGGTCACCCCGGCGCACTCGCAGACGGGCAAGTCGGTGATGAATTCCGCTGCGCTTCTCCGCGACGGCAAAATCACTTTCTTGCAATCGAAGATGCTGCTGCCTACCTATGACGTGTTCGACGAGATGCGCAACTTCGCGCCCGCAAAAAGTCAGGAACTGTTCGACTTCTGCGGCAACCGCATGGCCCTGACCATCTGCGAAGACGCATGGAATGACAAGCTGTTCTGGCCCAAGCGGCTCTACACCGTCGATCCCGTAGAATCGCTGATTCACGCCGGCGGCAACTTCGTGCTCAACATTTCCGCGTCGCCGTTCTGGATCGGCAAGCGCGAGTTCCGCCGCGACCTGCTGGCCTCGATCGCGCGCCGCCACCAAGTTCCCGTCGTCATGGTCAACCAGGTTGGCGGCAACGACAGTCTGGTCTTCGACGGATCGAGCCTCGTTCTGAATCGCGAAGGCGAAGTCATCGCGCAGGGGCGCTCGTTCGAAGAGGATCTCGTGTACTTCGATTCCAGCGCGCTCACCGGTGAGATGCACGAACAGATCGGCGGAGAGGAAGCCAGCGTCTACTCGGCGCTCGTTCTGGGCACGCGCGATTACATGCACAAATGCGGCTTCCAGAAGGCGATCATCGGGCTGAGCGGAGGAATCGACTCGGCTCTGACCGCCGTGATTGCCGCCGAAGCGATTGGTCCGGAAAACGTGATCGGCGTCGGCATGCCCGGCCCGTACTCGTCGCAAGGTTCGATCGACGACGCGCGCTCTCTCGCCGAAAACCTCAAGATCCGATTCGAGTTGCTTTCCATCAATCCGGCATATGATGCGTATCGCGAAATTCTGCAGCCGGTTTTCGCGGGGAAAAAGGAAGACGTAACCGAAGAAAACATTCAGTCGCGCGCCCGCGGAACGCTGCTGATGGCGCTGTCGAACAAGTTTGGAGCCATCGTGCTCTCGACCGGCAACAAGAGCGAGTTGGGCGTCGGATACTGCACGCTGTACGGAGACATGGTTGGAGGCCTCGCCGTTATCTCCGACGTCCCGAAAACGCTGGTCTACCGTCTGGCGCATTACGTGAACTCGCGTGACGGGAACGCGATGGGTCCGGTGATTCCGCAGGCGAGTCTCGAAAAGCCGCCTTCGGCCGAGTTGCGGCCCAATCAGAAAGACAGCGATTCGCTGCCACCTTACGAGATTCTGGATGCGATTCTCGAAGATTACGTGGAAGATTCGCACAGCGCAGAACAGATTGCCGCGGCTCATGGATTCGACATCGAAACCGTGCGCCGCGTGCTGCGTATGGTGGATCGCGCGGAGTACAAGCGCCAGCAAGCCGCGCCCGGCATCAAGATTTCGCCCAAAGCCTTCGGGTATGGCCGTCGTTTTCCCATTGCCGCGAAGAGCGACGCTTGACGTATTCTAGTGGGACGGAATTCCGGATAGAAAATTCATCTGCGACGCCAATGGGAAAGGAACCAATGCGCCGTTTTCTCAACCTAGCTTCTCTCCTGATGCTGGCATCAATCTTCGCCGCATCGCAAACCGCAACCCCGAAACTTTCCGCGAGACCGGCCGCCAGCGAACCAGTCAGTCTGCCGTCGGAAGCGACGGTCGATTCCTTCCTGCAGCAGACCTTCGGCTATAACCCGGAGATCTCGTGGAAGATCGCCAGCATCAAGCCCGTCTCTGGAGTGGCGGAGGTGACCGTCGTGCTGGCGAGCCCGCAAGGCCAGCAACTCAGCAAGTTCTTTGTTACTCCCGACGGAGGGCATGCGATCACCGGCGACATCATTCCGTTCGGGGCGAAGCCGTTCGCAAAAGATGAAGCGACCCTGGAAAAGGGCATTAAGGGTCCAGAGCGCGGGCCCAAGAGTGCTCCCGTGACCATCGTCGAATTCGGTGACTTGCAGTGCCCGGCCTGCAAGGCGGCGCAACCCTCGATCCAGCAATTGGTGGAGGGCGAGCCCAATGCGCGCTTCGTGTTCGAGAACTTTCCTCTCGATATCCACAACTGGGCGATGAAGGGCGCTTTGTACGCCGATTGTGTGGCGCATGCGTCCAACGATGCATTCTGGAAGTTCATCGCCACCGTGTATGACCGGCAACCTGAAATCACCGCCGAAAATGTCGACGACAAGCTCAGCCAGATTGCGGATCAGTCGGGCGTGAAAGGTTCCGAGGTCGCCGTCTGTGCCGCCAAGCCGGAAACGAAAGCCCACGTCGAAGCTTCCATCGCTTTGGGCAAAGAAGTGGACGTGAACGGCACACCCACGTTGTTTATCAACGGACGGCGCATCGGCAACGTCGATCCGCACATGGTCGATGTTTATAAGAAGCTGGTCGAGTTTGCCGCGAAAGACACGAAGTAACTCGTAAGGCAAGAATTTCAACCTGCCGCGAAGAACATGACAAGGGTGGGGCGACCCATCGCGAATTTCCCCACACAACGAGAACCGCGTTGTGTGGGCCACCCGTCGATTAGCTGAGAAATGGTCCTACGCTCCGATGGCCGCGTGATCAGCCATTCGGCGTTTGTTGTAGCGCAAAGCGACATTCATGAAGACACTGCCCAGGGAGGTCTCGAAGCAGATCATGAGCGCTTCGGTGTCTTCGCTGGTTTTGTCGCCCTCCT
>JASHQK010000678.1 GCA_030039195.1 Candidatus Sulfotelmatobacter sp. | reverse complement strand
GACCTCTTCTCCTTCTTTGGTATGGGTTGATACGTTCGTTCAATGGATTCGTCCTCGCCGTTCTGGCTTAATCACTTGGGTGTCGCCAATGCGAACGAGTGCAATACGCCAGCCTGATTCCTTTTCCGATTCGATTTACGAAGAGCAGGGGCACCTCGCTGAGCGCGAGCTTTCTTCTTTCATCGCTGCGGTCAACGCATCGTACGGCCCGGAGCAGGCCCGACTTTCAACAGAGGACTGGCTCGAGGAATCGGAACTCATGGACAGTCCTCCTCGATCGGAAACGCGAAATTGGCGCGCGGTCACGATCGCGGCGTCAGCACGATTAGCCAATCGGTTCAAGTCAGGTGCTGCAATGATCGACGCTAAGCACATCGACACTGATACGAAAGTGTCGCCGATACCATAGATCAATTGCTTCTCATCCATTCTTCTGGCTGAATGAAACTTGCCCGGCGGATTCGACCAGATGGAGATAAGCCCGCAACCACTATATGCAGGGGCCCCCCATCGAAGAGAAAACTCATGCTGTTTCAGGAAGGCAGAAATTAAAAGCCTACCGGCTTTTCTTCAATCTAGCGCTTTCATAGGAGCATTGTGAATTTTCTAGCTTTAAGAACGCTGGCCGCAAACCGTGCGAGGCTTTGCACCAGGCTAACGGTTTTCTGTGTGGCTTTGCTGGCAGGAGCTCCGCTTTACGGACAGTCCGATCTGACTCCCACGGGCCAAGGAACAGTATCCTACGGTCCCCCCAGCGTTGCCGTTCAGGACAACGCCGATCTCCCGATGGAAAATCCTTACCTGGGAGGAGTTCCCACGGGCAAGGCAACTTCAACGGCGTTACAACTTTCGCTGCAAGACGCCGTAACTCGTGGCTTGCGGCAAAACCTTGGCGGGCTGCTTTCCTCGGACGCACTGTCCGGAGCGCAGGGCGAACGCTGGCGGGCACTCAGCGCGCTACTACCCAGCCTTACAACCGGCACGAGTTTCGCGGTTCGGCAGAATGATCTGAAGGCGATCATCGGCATTGACGTCCCCGGCCACCCACCCGTGATCGGCCCCTTCGGGGTATTCGACACACGCGCTTACCTCGACCAATCAGTATTCAATTGGGAGTCGATCGAGCGTGCACGATTTTCGGCTGCACAAACAAAATCGGCCCAATACAGCTACAAGGACGCTCGCGAACTGGTGGTTGTAGTTGTTGTGTCAAATTACCTGCTGGTGATTGCCGACGAGTCGCAAGTCGAGTCCGCTCTGGCTCAGCGCGACACTGCGAAAGTACTTTTTGACCAGACAGCCGACCAGAAACAAGCCGGGCTTGCGGCGGCGGTTGACGTTCTCAGATCCAATGTTGAGCTTCAGGCACGCGAACAAAGGTTGATCTTGGCGAGGAATAATCTAGCTAAGCAGAAGCGGGTGCTGGCACGGGCGATTGGACTTCCGGCAGGGCAGACATTCGAGATAACCACGAAAGTTGCTTACGAGCCGCTTGCAACTCCAACCCTCGATGAAGCACTCGCGCAGGCGTACAGCTCCCGCCCCGACTATAAGAGCGTAATCGAGCAGGTACGTTCGGCTGAGTTGCAAAAGAAGGCTGCTTCAGCCGAGCGCTATCCAACGCTGTCCGCGGTTGCGGATTACGGGTCCATTGGCACTAATTTCGCGTCGAATCACGGCACAGTGGATGCAACCGCTGAGCTCCGCTTCCCCATTTTCCAGGGAGGCAGGATTCACGGAGACAACGTCGTCGCAGATTCCGCTCTGGCGAGGGCCAAGCAACGACTGGAAGACCTCCGTGCCAGCATCGACCAGCAGGTTCGCGACGCTTTCCTTGACTTGCAAGATACCGCCCAAGAAGTATCGGTCGAGAACAATGCCGTCCAGCTCGCCACCCAGACTCTGCAGCAATCACGGGATCGCTTCGCCTCGGGAGTAACAGACAACATCGAAGTAGTTCAGGCACAGGAATCCCTGGCGGATGCGAACGACGCCTATATCGCCAGCCTTTATCGCTATAACATCGCAAAAATCTCCATGGCGCGATCCATCGGGGTTGCGGAATCGAACTACGCACTCTATTTGAAAGGACAATAAAATGCCTGACCAAGCGGCGGCCAAGAATCCGGAAAGTGCATCGTCTGCAACGCGCATTACCGCAGTGGAAAGTCCGACCACAAAACCGACCGTGGTGTACCCGAGCCGTCGTTCCCGCAAGCGCTGGATTATTGTTGCGTCCGTGGTGGTGGCTCTTGTCGGTGGCGTCTTTCTCTGGCACTACCTTTCGGGATTCGAGAGCACCGACGATGCACAAGTCGATGTTCACCTCTACCCCGTAAGCGCACGGATCTCTGGGTACGTACAAGCAGTGCACGTTGGAGACAACCAGTGGGTGCAGCAAGGCGCCACCCTCGTAGAGATTGACCCAAAAGACTATCAAGTTGCCGTGGCGAGAGCGCAGGCGAACCTCGAAACGGCAGAGGCGTCCGCTCGCGCCCTCAACATCGATGTGCCCATCAGCTCAGTGGACACTGCCAGCCAACTGAAGTTCACCTCCTCCGACATTGAAGAAGCTAAAGCTGCAATCGCCGCCGGTGAAAAACAAGTGGCTGCGGCGCAGGCCCGCATCCAGGAAGCCCAGGCGGATGACGTAAAAACCAAGGACGACGTGGAGCGTTACCACCTTCTACTGGTCAAGGATGAGGTGCCTAAACAGATATACGACCACGCGGTGGCTGCGGCACAAACGGACACCGCTGCAGTAACAGCCGCCAGAGCGGAAGAGGCGGCCGCTGAACAAAATGTCGAGGAGGCACGAAGCCGGCTTATCGAAGCGATTGCGCGGAATGAATCCGCCCAGGCTGGACCGCAACGGGTAGCGTCCACCCGTGCCCGCGCGCTCTCAGCCGTTGCCGACGAAAGTCAGAGGAAAGCCGAACTGGATCAGGCCGAACTCAATTTGGGGTACACCAGTATATTGGCGCCGGTTAGCGGTGAGGTGACCAAGACCGTGGTCGTGGGGTTGAATGTCGACGCCGGCGAGCAAATGCTCACGGTGGTTCCACTGGACGAAGTGTGGATCACCGCGAACTTCAAAGAAACGCAACTCCGATACATGCGGCCGGGGCAGAAAGTGAAGATCACGTGCGACTCCAATGGACGATCCTACAAGGGGCATGTCGACAGTATTGCCGGTGCGACCGGTCCGCTGTTCAGCCTGCTGCCTCCGGAAAACGCAACCGGCAATTACGTGAAGATTGTCCAGCGTGTCCCGGTCAAGATCGTGCTGGAACCGGGCGGGAACCATGACCATCAGCTTCGTCCCGGCATGAACGTCGAAGCCAAGGTTTACCTGCGATGAGCGCTGCCACGCTGACTCTTCCGTCGGAGCAGGTCGTCTGGCGCCCTAAGGTAAATCCTTGGGCGATTGCCGCCACCGTGTCGATCGCGGCGTTTGTCGAAGTCCTGGATACGAGCGTGGCCAACGTTGCCTTGCCTTACATCGCCGGCGGCCTGGGGGCCAGCTACGACGACAGCACTTGGGTACTCACCTCGTACCTCGCTGCGAACGCGATCGTCCTCCCCATCAGCGGGTGGCTCGCGGAGATGATCGGCCGCAAGCGGTATTTCATGCTCTCCCTCTCTATTTTTACGCTGAGCTCTCTGGCTTGCGGACTCGCGCCAAATCTACCTTTATTGCTGCTCTTCCGAGCGGTGCAAGGCATCGGTGGCGGCGGACTGCAGCCGATGGCACAAGCGATTCTCAATGACACGTTTCCTCCAGAACAGCGCGGCCAGGCGTTTGCTCTCTATGGCGTTACCGCCGTTCTCGCTCCTACAGTGGGACCGATGCTGGGAGGCTGGATTACTGACAGCTACTCCTGGCGCTGGATATTTTTCATCACGTTGCCTGCGGTCGCCCTCGCTCTTTATTTGACTCACGCCCTGGTTGAAGATCCGCCGTTCCTCCATCGCTTAAAGAGAGGTGGCATCCGGGTGGACTACATCGGAATATCCTTTTTGGCGCTGGGAGTTGGTTCGCTGCAGGTGCTACTGGACAAGGGGCAGGAAGACGATTGGTTCGGCTCGCATTTCATCACGACTCTGATCATAACCGCGACCGTTTGCCTGATCTCGCTGGTCATCTGGGAATGGTTCCGCAAAGAGCCGATTATCGATGTCCGCATGTTCAAGAGTTTCAACTTCGCGACGGCAAACTTAATGATGTTCATGATGGGCTTCATGCTGTTCAGCACCCTGGTCTTGATTCCAGAATTTCTGCAGACGCTAATGGGCTACACAGCAGAGCTTGCAGGTCTGGTCCTGTCCGGCGGCGGTGTTGTTTTGCTGGTGATGATGCC
>JASHQK010000677.1 GCA_030039195.1 Candidatus Sulfotelmatobacter sp. | reverse complement strand
AAGATGCGGAATGTGTCCGAGGTCGCGGTCGTAGCCGGCCGTGTATGCCTGCACGCGCGCGAAATATCGCTCCACGAATCCCGGCGGAAGCGGATGTTCGCCGATGAGAAGCTCGTTGGTGCGATCAACGTTTTCGATGCGCGTCCAGGCATAGTTTCTGTGCAGAAATTGCAGCGTCGATTCCAGCAGGTAGCCGTTTCCGACGTTTCCATCCGCAAGACTCTGATTGCGTCCCCACAGCAACAGCGCTGACCAGTTTCCGCTGGGCAAAGGACGGTTGTACATGAGCGAAGCCGTCATGCGACGAACGTCTTCCGTCGGAAACAGCGCTTCGGGAGCGTGCAGCTGTCCGATCGAATATTGCATGCTCCAGTTCTGCACCGGGTTGGCGGTGACGCGCGTGGCCCACGAATCGATTTTGCCGTGATCGATCTGCCAGCGATCTTCGCCCGGTTCACGGCCATGAAAACCGGACGCTTCGACACGAACGTTGCGAAACGTAAACCCTACGGTGATCACGTCATCGGAGATGTGCGTCGAGTCCTGCAAGTGATGACCCAGCGGCGCAAGCGGATTTTCCGAAGCCGACGCGCGATGAGGATACGCGGGCGGGCCCAAGGCCGGATCGCCGACCGGCGCGAGGTAGATCGAGAGCAGCGTGCGCTCGCTGGGTTGATAGTCGTAGAAGGCGGCCAGCTCGGTGAAGAAATTGTGGGGATGCTGCCCATCCACAATCGGAAGACCATATGCGGTTTCGCCTTGCTGAAATAATTCGGGATAGCGGCGATCGGTGATGGTTGCCGGTTCCAGGCTCAGCATGGCGCGCAGCGTCAAGGTTCCGGGGCCGAGGTGCCGCTGGGCCATGGGCATGACCCAGTTTGCAGAGAACAGCTTGTCGGCGCCGCGCGGCCCGGACTGCTGAATGTCAGAGAGAAATCCCTCACCGTGAAACATCAGCATCCAGTTGTCTTTCGTGGTCATGAGCATCGGGATCGGAGTGGAGCTGGGCTCGGCATCGGTTCCGGAGATGGAGTGTTCCCGCAAGAACCCAATCAGCGAATGCGGTTTCATCCGCATGGGATTGGAGTGCGGATGCATAGTTGAATCCATCTGCGCCATGTTGTGCGAAGTCTGTGGCGCCGGCGATGAAGGCTCTTGCTGCTGCGCCGAAACATGGAGCGCAGCAAAACAAACAAATACAACCGCGAAAGCCTTAAGCATGGAGGTTCTTCCCTTTCCGAGGCAGTAATGGGCATTCAGTCCCGCAGTGGGGCGGGCTCCGAGATCAGGGAAGAGCTAGATCAGGAAGGAACAGAGAACGGCGCGAGCTCTATGCGAACCAGAGCCGGCGAACGTTTTCGGCGGAGAGGAAGTTTCGTCCGGAGACGGTGGGATGAACCGGGAACTTACAACTTCGATGGCGAACAAAGCCGGAGTGTTCGTCGCCCTTACTGCCGTGGCGGGCGAAGGTTTGACGGTCTGCGAGATCCGGCAGCACGGAGATGGAATCGAGCAGGCGCTCACGGCGGGATGCGAGTCTAGCTCGCCCATCATCGCGCAGTGGGGTTTTGCATGATTTGCGGCAGGAAGATGCGGCCGGCAGCACGCGAGGGTCGGGGCTGGCATCAGCAGCGACGCAAAGACGAGAGCGACAACCGCGGATTTGGCACCTGCAGGCAAGGCAAGAAACTTGTTGCACCGATTTTACATGGTGTCGTGGGAAAACGCTCGGCGAAGGTTCCCCCATGAACCACCAAGGCTGCCGAGCTTCGCTCGGCCGGACAGCCGAGGGCGGCTGTCCCTACATGAATTTCAGAGAGAGGTCACGAAGGCGCACCAAGGCAACCGGCGTTCTTGATGCTTCGTGTTGCTTCGTTTATCGGATGCGTTTCGGCTCGGCCTCGCGGTTGGTCACGAGTTCGGGATGAACGCGGCGAAAATTTTCGGCCACGTGGCAATTCCAGCACACGGGCTGATAGCGCGCGAAAACATCCGGGAGCTCCTCGGGTCGGAGATCCTTCCACTCGATGGTTCTGAAATCCGGACCCAACAACGCGGGCGCGTGATCGAGATGATGCAGTGGGCCAATCGGTTTATGACAGAACACGCAGTTTTTCCCTTCATACCACTTCGACACGATACTCCAGACCAGGCAGTTTGCGGGATCGGCCTCGATCTGTTGGAGGCAATCCTGACCGCAGCCCTGACGCTCCGGCCAGCGGGAACATTCTTTCAGGCGCAGTGTGGGTTCGCTCAAGAACGCGCCGACCGCCGCCTCGCCGGCCGCAACATCAACGGCAGCAGACTTCTGAGTTTCCGGACAGGTAACCAGATGTTTCCCGCGATACGCGAAATAGGCGCGCACCCCAGGAATGGCGCGGAAAATGAAAAGCCCGACCGCCAGCGCGAGAACCACAAGGACGACGAGCGCGGTGAGTGACATGGAACACCTCCCGGCGGAGACTGCCTGGAAATAGTCTGGTCAGGAGCGGCGGAAACAGCGGTGTCAGGGGTCACCCGAAATTGTGATTGAGATCACAAGAGGGGAATTCCACCCTACGAGGGTCGCGTAGGCTGGGCCACGCGCCGTCTTTTGCGCCCTTTCGAGGAGATTAAAGTCCCCACGCCAGCCGCAAAAGGCGCGGCTGGAATGGGGCACCCGGCTTCGCTCCGCTGGGGCGGACGAGGCGTCTGCCCATACATGAGCTTAGTGCGCGATCGAGAGATGATGATTGGCGCGCAATTGCATCTTTACCGCGACCGAGAGGCGCCGAATGCCTTCGCGAATCTGCTCCGGTTGCGAATGGGAGAAATTCAGGCGCATGTGGCGTCCGCCCTCGTGGCCGTTGTTGGCATAGAAGCTGTCGCCGGGGACGAAGGCGACGTTTTCCGCCAGCGCCGCGCGAAACAGCGCCTCCGAATCTGTTCCTTCCGGCATCGTGACCCAGAGAAACAGGCCGCCCTTGGGATGCGTCCACGTAACCTCATGCGGAAAATATTCCTGCAACGCCTGCAGCATGGCATCGCGGCGCTCACGATAAACCTGGCGAATCAGCTTGACGTGCTGATCGAGGAAACCGTCGCGCGCGACTTCATAGGCGACATACTGATTGAAGGTCGAAGTGTGCAGATCGGCGGCCTGCTTCAACTGCACCAGTTTGCTGATGACGTCTTCGGGCGCGACGATCCAGGCAAGCCGAATTCCAGGAGCGAGCGTCTTGGAGAATGTACTCAGATAAATGACATTGCCCAAGGTGAAACCGTTGTCGCGGCGCAGATTTTCGCGATCGAGCACGACCAGCGGCGGGATGT
>JASHQK010000676.1 GCA_030039195.1 Candidatus Sulfotelmatobacter sp. | reverse complement strand
GGTGAAGGCATGGATGTTTGGGCTCTCGGTGTGCAGAACCGCGGCGCCAGTTCCATCATCGCACCGAACAAGCAAGATCATCTCGAGTGCGAAGAGTGCGGCATGTGCATCGACATTTGCCCGGTCGGAGCGCTCACCTCCGGCGCCTACAGATATAAGACGCGTCCCTGGGAAATGAAACATGTCGGCACGGTCTGCACGCACTGCGGCGATGGCTGCAAAACCACGCTTGGAGTGCGGCGATCTGACACGGGCATGGAGATCGTTCGCGGCGACAATCGCGACAAGAGCGGGACCAACGGTGACTTTCTCTGCATCAAGGGCCGCTATGGCTTTGATTTCGCGAGTTCCGACGAACGGCTGACGCAGCCTCTGATTCGCAAGAATGGAAAATTGACTCCTTCCACATGGGAAGAAGCCTTCGAGCTGGTTGGAAAAAAATTCGCCGAGATTCGCGACAGAGACGGTGGTTCGGCGATCGGAGTGATTGGTTCGAACCGCACCACCAATGAAGAGAACTACCTGCTCTCAAAGTTCGGGCGCACGGTGCTGGAGACCAATAACGTCGATCATCACCGCACCGCCGACTTCCCTACCCTGGCCGCTGCGCTGCGAGGCAAGCCCGAAGCAACGGCAGGCATGGCGGATGTTTTCGCAGCGCCCGCGATTCTGCTGATCGGCAACGATCCGACGGAACAGCATCCGCTGCTCGCTTGGCAGATCCGCAACAATGTTCGTCTGCATCGCGCGAAGCTCTACGTCATCAATTCCGAGCCGATCAAACTGCGTCGTCAGGCAACCGAGTTCGTGCAGATTCCTGCTGGTTCGGAAGCCAGGCTGACCAGTTTCCTCGCGGGAGATGACGCAGCGCTTGAGGCATTCGTGAGCAATAGCGCCGGTTCATCGCCCGCGTCGGACGGGCGAGGACGCCCGTCCCTACACGAGCAGTGGATCTCCCTGCGCGACAAGCTGCGAGCTGAGGCGAACCTTATCATCATTTTTGGATCAGAAATTCGCGGGAGCGCGCTCGCCGATTTGGTGAAATTCGGTTCTGCTGTCGCGGGAGCGAAGTTCATTTGCCTCGGCGACTATTCGAATTCTCGCGGCGCTGCGGACATGGGGCTCTATCCCGACTTGCTGCCCGGGTACCAGCCGCTCTCCGCCGCGGGCAGCCAGTTCCACCGTGAATGGGCCGAAGTTCCGAATGTTGCTGGTCTGGACTTGCCGGGCATGATCGACGCGGCCAAATCCGGCAAGCTGAAGGCACTGTATGTTGTGGGATCGAATCCGGTCGGGCGTCTCAACATCGATCCTTTTGTCTTCGCCAGGAGCTTCGTGGTGGTGCAGGAGATGTTTCTCACCGAAACGGCTGAAATGGCCAATGTAGTTCTTCCCGCCGCCAATGCCTATGAAAAATCGGGTACGATCACCAATACATGCGGCGACGTGCAACTGGTAAAAAAGGCAGGCGACGCATCCGGAGTGAAGAGCGATTTCGAAATGATCGTCCGCATCGCCGACGCGATGGGGCATGACGTTCACGAGCTCGTGCCGTTTGGCCGGGGCGACTCCGCTGATATGGGGCAGTCTCGCGGCGCCGAGTCGGGCGAAGCCGACCGTCATGCGGTGTGGCTCGAAACCAACGGGCTGGAGCCGAAGCTGAGCCCATTTGACCCGATTGCAATTCTCGACGAAATTCAGCGGCTCGTTCCCGGTTATGACGTTTCCCGGGCGAATCTGGTCGGAGGAAACAGCGAGCACACTACGCTCGAGAACGAGGGCGCGAGCGCTACACATAAGCCCGAATTGATCGTTCCGGCACAGGACAGCCTTTTCACCTCCGGAACTCTTGGGCGCTACTCCCGCGCCTTGAAATCCGTCATAGAAAGTCATGCGATCAAACCAACTGAAGTCGCGGCAGATTAGCTTTTCGCAATAGTGTCTGGAAAACAGTTTCGAAACATCAGGTTTTCAGAAATTCAATTAAGGAACGCGCGCTTGCAGCTCTGGCTCTTCATTGTCGTCTCAGTGATTAAGTCTGTGATTCTGCTCCTCGTGCTGCTCACTGCGGTCGCCTATACCGTTTGGCTCGAACGCAAGGTCGTAGGCCATATGCAGAACCGCTGGGGACCGACGCGGGTCGGGCCGTTTGGCCTGCTGCAACCCGCGGCTGACGGACTCAAATTTCTCTTTAAAGAAGACCTCACGCCGCCGCATGTCTATAAGCCTCTTTACATTGCCGCGCCCATGATCGCGGTGATCTTTGCCTTGACCTCGATCTCTGTAATTCCATTCGGAAACTTCGTGGTAATCCACGGTCAGATCATTCCGCTTCAAGTCACAGATGTAAACACCGCGTTGCTGCTGATTCTCGGGGTCACGTCGATTGGCGTGTATGGCGTCGCGCTGGCGGGGTGGTCGTCGAACAACAAGTATTCTCTGCTGGGCGGATTGCGTGCCAGCGCCCAGATGGTCAGCTACGAAATTTCGCTCGGACTTTCGCTCGTGGGCGTGCTGATCATGTCAGGCAGCTTCAGCCTGCGTCACATTGTCGAAGCACAGCAAGGACATTTCTGGGGATTCATTCCGCGCTGGAACATCTTCCACGGGCAGATTATCGGCTTCTTCTGCTATCTGATTGCAGCTTACGCGGAGACGAACCGCATCCCGTTTGATCTGCCGGAGGCGGAAACGGAACTGGTTGCCGGCTATCACACCGAGTATAGCGCTATGAAATTTGCCATGTTCTTCATGGCCGAGTACGCGAACATGATCACTGTGGCATGCCTGGCCACATTGCTCTTCCTGGGCGGATGGAATGGCCCGATTTTCGGGCCGTACATCCTGCAGGTGATCTTGCCTGTGTTCTGGTTCGTGGCCAAGGTTTTCGTCTTTCTCTTTATTTATATATGGGTGCGCGGCACTCTGCCGCGCTTCCGTTACGATCAACTGATGGCGTTTGGCTGGAAGTTTCTGTTGCCTGTGGCGATTTCTAATCTGATCGCGACCGCGGTTGCGGTCGCGTGGTGAAGCAACAAGAGTTGCCAGTACCCAGTCGCCAGTTCCCAGTCGCTGATTGGCGAGGGACGGAGTCAACTGAGAACTGACAACTGAGAACTGGTTTCCATGAGCATTCATCTCATTCTGTTTCTGTTCTTCGGGGCGGTCGCGGTGGCCGGCGCGGTCAACCTGCTGGCGCAGACCCATCCCATCAACTCCGCCCTTTCACTGATCGCGGTGATGGCGGCGCTGGCGGGAGAATTTCTGCTGCTGGGAGCCGAGTTCGTGGCGGCGATCCAGGTCATCGTCTATGCCGGCGCCATCATGGTCTTGTTTGTCTTTGTCATCATGCTGCTGAATGCCGGGGTCGAAGAGCATACCAAAGGCAGCCGCGTAGCGATTTTGTTCGGCATCCCGGGAATGCTGTTGGGAAGTGTTCTGGTCGCGTGGGCGGTCGCGCGCTCTTCGGGAGACGAACCGGTGGTCGCTGGAGCGCTCGCGGGCGCGCCAAAGAAAATTGCGACCCTGCTCTTCCACGAATTTCTGCTGCCTTTCGAAATCACTTCCATTCTGATCCTGATCGCCATCATGGGCGCGGTCGTGCTGGCCAGCAAGCCGCAGCTCGTGCAGAAGAGAAAGGAGCACTGATTGGTCCCGCTCTCTTATTATCTGGTGCTCAGCGGAATCTTGTTTGCCTGCGGGGTAACGGGGTTTCTAATCAAACGCAACATCATCACCATCTTCATGTCGATTGAACTGATGCTCAACGGCGTGAATCTTTCCTTCGTCGCTTTCGCCGCCCGCTGGCATGCGCTCTCGGGACAGGTTTTCGTTTTCTTCGTAATGGTTGTGGCCGCGGCTGAATCCGCGGTGGGACTGGCGATCATCATCGCCGTTTACCGCGCCCGCGAAACCCTGAATGTCGACCACGTGAATCTGCTCAAACTATGACGCCCAATCTCAATCTCTGGCTGATCCCGGTTCTGCCGCTGGCCGGCGCGGCGATCAACGGCTTCTTCGGAAAGAAGTCTTCGCGGACCGCCGTTACCAGCGTAGCCCTCGTGTTCTGTGGCGCAGCCTTCGCGTGGGCTTTGATCGCCGTGGCGCGTTTCTGGCCGGGAGACGTGCCCTACCAGGAATTCTTCGCCCACTGGATCCGCTCGGGAATGTTCTCGGCTGATTTTGCGTTTTACCTCGACCGGCTTTCTGTCGTCATGGTTCTGGTGGTCACCGGCGTCGGATTCCTCATCCACATTTACTCGGTCGGCTACATGTGGGAGGACCCCGGCTACTACCGGTTCTTCTCCTATCTGAACCTCTTCATGTTTTTCATGCTGACGCTGGTGCTGGCGAACAACTACCTGGTGATGTTTATCGGTTGGGAGGGCGTAGGCCTGGCGTCGTATCTGCTCATCGGGTTCTGGTTCACGAAAGATTCCGCTGCCTCTGCGGGCAAGAAAGCGTTCATCGTAAACCGCATCGGCGACTTCGGATTTCTGATTGGGCTGTTCCTGCTGATCCAGCACTTCGGATCGCTGAACTTTGTGGAGGTGTTCAATCAAGTTCAGCCCATGGCGACCGAGACCGCTGGAGCTGGGCTGCTGACCGCCATCGGACTTCTCTTGACGGTCGGCGCCTGCGGCAAGTCGGCGCAGATTCCCCTCTACGTCTGGCTTCCCGACGCCATGGAAGGTCCCACGCCGGTGTCGGCGCTGATCCACGCTGCGACCATGGTAACCGCTGGAGTCTACATGGTTGCGCGTTCGCACGTCATTTTCGAGCGAGCGCCCATTGCGCTTACGGTCGTCGCGCTCATTGGAACACTTACCGCGTTTTTCTCCGCGACGATTGGCGTCGCGCAGACCGATATCAAGAAGGTTCTGGCGTACTCAACCGTTTCGCAGCTTGGTTACATGTTCATGGCCTGCGGCGTGGGCGCATTCTCTGCAGGAATTTTTCACCTGATGACGCATGCATTCTTTAAGGGCCTGCTGTTCCTCGGTGCCGGCTCGGTGATTCACGCCGTCGGCGGCGAGCAGGACATGCGCAAGATGGGTGGACTCAGGTCCTATATTCCGATAACGTTTTTCACGATGTTGATTGCGACATTCGCCATCTCCGGAATCTGGCCGTTTGCCGGCTTCTGGAGCAAGGACGAAATTCTGTGGAAGGCTTATCAGACCAACTGGGTCTACTGGTTCATCGGATTGGTAACAGCCTTCATCACCTCGTTCTACATGTTCCGGCTTCTTTTCATGACGTTCTGGGGCGACTATCACGGCATCCACGTCGATGAACACGGGCACGCGCATGCCGCGCATGGAGACGCGGATCATGGCCATGGCGAACCTCACGAGAGCCCAATGGTCATGCTCGCTCCGCTTATCGTCCTGGCGGTGCTGTCGTTCATCGGGGGCTTTGTCGGATATCACAATTTGTTCGAGCACTTCCTCGCGCCGGTCTTTGGGACTCCGGAAGGTGCGTCGGCGGCAGAGTCAGGTGGAAGCACCGAACTCCTGTTTCAGGTGATCTCGGTAGCAGTAGCTCTTCTGGGAGCGATGCTGGCGTGGATTTTCTACGTCAGCAAACCGTACCTGCCGGAGAATATTGCTGAAACCTTGGGCGGCCTCTATCGCGCAGTTTTCAATAAGTATTATGTCGATGAGCTCTACGCGAAGATTTTCGTGAATCCTCTGGTTAAGGGATCCACGAATGTTCTGTGGCAAGGAATTGACCGCTCAGTCATCGACAATACTGTGAATGACGCCGCCGATGGCGCTCGCCACGTCTCCGATGAAGTTCGCCACATGCAGTCGGGCAACCTGCGTTCCTACGCGGGATGGATCGCGGCCGGAGCCGCGATCTTGATCGCCTACATGGTATGGCTGGGGGCGAGCCGATGAGAACCCTCGACCAAAATATCCTGACGCTGGTGACGTTTGTGCCTCTGGCGGGAGCGCTGTTGCTGGTTCTGTTCCCCCGGCGAGATCGCGACATTCGCATTTTCGCGCTGGTTACCTCGCTATTGACCTTTGTCCTCTCGCTGCACCTGCCGGTGTACTTCAAGCGGCCACTCTATTTGGGCACAGGGTTTCACTATGAGGTCAATTTCCAGTGGATCTCCAGCCCAAACATTCATTACCACCTGGGAATCGACGGCATCTCGTTGTGGCTGGTGGTCCTGACCACGTTCCTGACGCCGCTATGTGTGCTGATCTCCTGGAAATCCGTCCATGATCGCGTCAAAGAATTCTTCATCCTGCTTCTGATTCTGGAAACCGCCCTGATCGGCGTTTTCGTTGCCCTCGATCTGTTCCTGTTCTACTTCTTCTGGGAAGCAACTCTGATTCCGATGGCGCTGCTCATCGGAATTTTCGGCCACGAGCGCAAGGTCTATGCCGCGGTTAAGTTTTTCATGTACACGATGATCGCTTCCATGTTCATGCTGGCGGCGATTCTGTGGCTCTACGCGCACACCGGAACCTTCGATTTCGTCGAGATACAAACTCAGATTCGGGCGCACGCCGTTCCCAACTTTCCGGCGGCAGCACTCTGGCTCTTCCTCGGCTTCTTCATCGCATTTGCTGTAAAAGTACCGCTGTTCCCTTTTCATACCTGGCTCCCGGATGCCCACGTGGAAGCACCGACGGCCGGCTCCGTGCTTCTGGCCGGCGTTCTTCTGAAAATGGGCACGTACGGCATGCTGCGCTTCAATCTGGGGCTCTTTCCGGAGGAGTCGCGCAGCAATGCGCCCTGGATTATCTTACTCGCGTTGATTGGAATTATTTACGGCGCGCTGGTTGCCATGGTGCAGCCGAACATGAAGAAACTCATCGCGTATTCCTCGGTGAGCCATCTGGGATTCGTTGTGCTAGGGATCTTCAGCTTCACGCAAGCGGGATTGAATGGCGCCATGTTCGTCATGCTCGCTCACGGAGTCTCCACCGGAGCGCTGTTCATGCTGGCGGGTGTTCTTCACGAACGCCGCCACACCTACGAGATCAGCGAATTTGGCGGCCTCGCTTCACCCATGCCGGTCTATGCAGCCTCTTTTCTCTTCATCGTGCTGGCTTCGGTGGGACTGCCTCTATTGAACGGCTTTATCGGCGAGTTTCTGGTTTTAACCGGCGCGTTTCAGGCGCGTGCGATCTATGGAATTCTCGGCGCCACTGGTGTGATCTGGAGCGCCTGCTATCTTCTCTGGATGTACCAGCGCGTGTTCTACGGAAAGGTTACGCACGCTGTGAACGACGCATTACCAGATCTGTTAGGGTTCGAAAAAGCAGCGGTATGGCCCTGCGCCGTTGCCGCGCTGATCATGGGCGTGGCTCCGATCATCTGGCTGGCCGCAATTGACCCCGCAACACATGCCGCGCTCGTTCCGATTGCGCAGTTGACCGCAAAGGTGGTGGGACCATGACATCTCCTTTGCTTATGCAAGCGATACCTCAAGCTGCGGAATACATCCGCATTCTGCCTGAGATCGTATTGTCGCTGTTCGGAATTCTGATCATGCTGCTTGATCCGCTCGTCGACGAACAAAAAAGTCAGAAAACACTCGGGCTGATGGGATTCATCGGCACGCTCGCAGGCCTGCTCGCGACCTGGTACATGTCAGGATCGCCCGGACTGGCATTTTCCGACAGTATCCGGATCGATGGATTCAGTGTGTTCTTCCACGTACTTGTGATCGCTATCGCGGCGGTAGTTATTCTAGGTTCTTTCGAGTACATGGCGGTGCAGCGTATTCGCGCAGGCGAATACTACGCTCTCATTCTGTTTGGCACCGTGGGCATCGGGTTGATGTCATCAGCCATTGAGCTGGTGCTGATCTTCATCGCTCTCGAGATTTCATCTATTTCCACCTACATCCTTGCCGGGTTTCGCCGTCAACAGGCCGCGAGCAGTGAATCGTCACTGAAGTACTTCCTTTTGGGCTCG
>JASHQK010000063.1 GCA_030039195.1 Candidatus Sulfotelmatobacter sp. | reverse complement strand
CCGCACCTCGCGCTGACTACGGTTGCGGTCAAGTCCGACGATCAGGTCACATCCATCTACAGGATTCAGCCTCAGGAAGCCTCAACGTCTTGAAAGGGACGGCCTTTTAGGCCGCCCGTCAGGGGAACGCATCTCGAAGCGACTTTAGCCGCTTGGGAGCAATACCGGAGTTTCCTTACGGTCCAACGTAATATCATCTCGTTTCTGACATCTGCGTGCCCAGCCTTGCCTATTATCGCCGCGTCTTCAGCGCCTATCTGGGCGGAGGGGAACAGCCACCTGACCTTTTGGCACGAGACGCCCACGGAGAATCCCCGTGCGAGTGCGAACGAACTCGGCGAATACTACATGCTTTTCGCGGAGAAAGCCGATTATCCTGGGCCATATGATACGGCCGGAGTTCCGCAACTCGATTATCACGGCAAAATCGGCCGGCAATACAATCCCATCGCCATCGCGCAATATGGCCTGGGCAATTACAACTTGTTCCTGCAAACCGGCAATGCGGAAAGACGCGCGAAATTGTTCGTTGCGGCCGACTGGCTCTGCTCGCATCTGGAGCCGAATGCTCGCGGCATCTTCGTCTGGAACCACCATTTCGATTGGGAGTATCGCGACCCTCTGAAGGCGCGATGGTATTCAGGGTTGGCCCAGGGGCAGGGAATTTCGCTGCTGCTGCGCGCGCAGAAAGAATCCGGAGACTCGACGTATCTGGACGCCGCCGAGCGCGCTTTGGCCAGTTTTCATCAGCCGATTTCAGCCGGCGGCGTCGCCTTCACCGACGATCGCGGCGATCTCTGGTTTGAGGAATACATCGTTTCGCCGCCCACGCACATTCTGAACGGATTCATCTGGGCGACCTGGGGCGTCTACGATTATTTTCTCGCGACGAAAGATCAGTGGGCACACGATCTCTTTTTGCGCGCCGTCGAGACATTGCTGCACAATTTGGATCGCTACGATCTGGGATTCTGGTCACTCTACGAACAATCCGGCACGCGCCTGCCCATGGTTGCTAGTTCGTTCTATCACCGCTTGCACATCGTGCAGTTGCGCATCCTGCATCGTCTCACGGGAGAAGCCGCGTTCGCCCGCGTCGCCGATCGCTGGGAGGGATACACGCGCAGCCGCGCCAAACGCACGCGGGCCCTCCTTTATAAGAGCGTGTTCAAACTCTGCTATTACTGAAGGTCATTTGCTGCCGGTGTGAGCTTTACGGTTTGTCATCGAACGCGCGCCCCGTTCGCGGAGCGCATTTGGCGCTGGATGCGAGCAAGCAAGTTTGAGTTTGCCACAGCCTGAATGAGAAATGCGCTCTGACGTTCACTCGCAAAGAATTCCGTGGTAATCTCTCTCTGCGTTGAGTATTCGTAGTGGTTAATGAGTATGCGCGGCTTGTCAAAGAGTTTTCTGCTGGGTGTGCTCTTTGCGAGTCTGCGCTGCTATTCCTTAAGTTCAGATTGTTCGGCCACTCCGCTTGCCGTCGTCGGCCTGCAGCGTGTGGTTGGGGTGCTCCAGGCTTGTGGACCGAGTTCCGACAACAGCGTCGGCGGTGCGATGAGTAACTCGCCAAGCCGCGTAGCAGACGCTCAGGGATCGCTCTACCGGCTGCAAGACACTGGAACTCCGGGTGTCGTCGCACTCGAGGGAGACTTGGCTTCCCGGGGCGGCCCATTCTTCGCCCTAGAACCTTTGCCGCCTTCCGAAAAGTCCGATGATCATCCCGCAACCCCGGCTAGCAATCCAGCGAAAGCTTCAGGGAATTCGGCGATAGAGAGAGTGCCGACGAACTCGCAGCCGGCGGACAGGAACCAAGAGATCTATTACCGAAACAAGACTGAGTTGGCGTTCGATCTGGGAACGCTTCCCGTCAATATTCCCTTCCCGTTCGACTTCATGGAAGGCGATCCCTATGTCCAACATCCGATTAGGTACACACTGATCCCGATCATTTTGTCGTTGCGCTGGCACATGTCAAACATTGGAGGGCCGTGGATTTTCCGGGGGAATTGGGATCTAACCTCGAGCGGATCTTTTACCTGGATTCCGAGCGGACCCGAAACACGGTTCATCTCGTACGATATGGGCATTCGGCGCAATTTTGTGCCACACAACCGCAATTTCGTCCCCTACTTCGACATACGTCTGGGCGTGGGGCAGATCAATGCCAAAGGGCCCAAGGGAGTGCCGTATGCGCAGGGAGAAGACTGGCCTGAGTTCACGATGAACATGGGTAGTGGGGTGCGATATAACTTCAGTCCGCGGTTTGCTTTCAGTGCCGGTCTCAATTACATGCACTTATCGAACATGGACTTATCCGAACACAAGCCGAACGGAACCGATCCGAACTGGGGGCCGATCAACTATGGAATCAATGTCTATGGCCCGCAGCTGGGGATCGATATGCGGCTGGGTAAGCCACACCGGGAATGAGCCGGGTTCTATAGTCTTCCGCTCATGGGAATATCTTTAATGGCTCGCGGTCGCTCAGCATGACAAACAAACTGCACCAGTACCACAGGCCCTCCTGAGTTGACTCAACGCCATCCATTACAATCCAATCCGGATCACTCGCACGGGGAACGTTCGTCTTTTGACCTACTCAATCAGCTTTGTTCTGCTTCTGTTGGCCGCGGCCTCTGTGGCCGGTTTTTTCGGCGCGCTTCTGGGCGTTGGCGGAGGAATCTTCATCGTGCCCGCGATGGTGCTGTTGTTTCACCTGCCCATGAAGATCGCGGTCGCCGCCAGCATCGTTTCTGTCATCGCCACTTCCAATGCCGGCGGATCGTCCTATGTTGACCAGCGCATCAGCAACCTGCGGCTGGCGATGTTCCTGGAACTGTTCACCACGGCGGGAGCGCTCGGTGGGGCGGTGCTCGCAATTTATCTGCATGACTGGGAGATCTCCCTCATCTTCGCCCTGATGCTCGCCTACATGGCCTACGCTTCATTTTCCACCCGCAACCTCGATGATGAGCGGATCGCGAAGGGACTTTTTAGCAAGGCTCAGCCGGACTCGATTTGCCGGTATCTCGGGCTCGAGGGCAGCTATCACGATCTGGCCGCGAACCGGCAAGTGCGCTACGTCGTGACAGGAGCTCCGGCGGGAATCACGATCGCTTCTCTGGCAGGAGTTGCTTCAGGGCTGCTGGGCGTTGGAGGGGGTGTGCTGAAAGTCTCGGCCATGAACCGCTACATGAATGTGCCGATGAAAGTCGCCGTCGGCACGAGCAAGCTGATGATCGGCGTGACCGCGGCCGTGAGTTCGATTTTGTTCTTTATGGCCGGCCTGATTCACTTTATGGTCGTGGCTCCGGTGGCGATCGGCACCACCGTGGGTGCGACTCTCGGCACCATGCTCATGAACCGCCTGCACAGCGCAGTGCTCAAGTGGATCTTCAGCGCGCTCATGGCGTATCTGGCTTACGAGATGCTGGCCCAGGCGCTGGCGGCTGGTTTTGGAATCCATTTACCGAGTTCAATATGAAAGAGCAATCCGATCCCGGCTTTTCGCCGATGGCAGAAGAACAGAATGTATATGCCGGCGTGTACCACATGCTCATTGCCGGCATGATCGTCTCGAACGTCCTCTTTGTAATCGGCATCGTCCGGGCCCTGCTCCCTCCCCAGTATTTTCCGCTATCGGCAAGCTGGGTGCGCGAGCAGTACCACGCGAAGCTGATTTTCGACGGCCTGATTCACGGACGGCCGACCGCCTATTTCTTGTTGGGAACGTTGTTGTTGATCCTCACTCCGGTCGCGCGGGTGATCGTTTCGATCTATGCCTTCTGGGTCGACGGCGACCGCAAATATGTAGCGGTGACGTTGACTGTGTTCATTGTCATGCTGCTGACGGTGATCCTGGGGTTGTTGGGAGTTCGCTAGGCGTGCGTTTAGCAGTCCTGGCTTCCGAGCGCAATCAGGATCTCACCCCAAACGCATTGAAGCACGGATGCCTCAGGGATGATTTCTGGCCTGAGCATGCTGTTCTTGAATGTCTTGCGGCTTGAGACACAATTTACCCGGCGTGCATTGCAAGGTCGAGCGATATCGTATCCACTCGTCTATTATGCAACTCGTAGCAGGCCTCGCAGCCGTCGTCATCAGTTGCCACCTTTGCTTCTCGCAAGCTGAGGTGCAGGTCCGGGTGCTGGATTACAGAACCGCACGTCCAGTTCAACACCACACTGTCGGGCTGTTGTTGCCCGATAGTGCGGGGGAAATCCGAACGGACTCCGTTACCTTGTCCGCTAAAACGGACGGGCATGGTATCGCAGTATTTCTTCTCACTAAGCCTCTACCGCCGAGCCTTTGGGTCCTGCCCGAACACTCTTTGGCCGATTGGTCTTGCACTCAGACTCAGCAGTTTAGTACTCCGGAAGTATTGCAGCGTGGACTTGTCGGTGCCTTCGAGAATCATCCATTCTGCAAGAATCACACCACGATATCGCCGGTAATGCATCCCGGTGAAGTGCTGGTGTACTTGCGACGATTGAGTGGCTGGGCAGCCTTTCGGCGCTTCCTGCATGAAATGTTCAATGGCTAGTCACCCGTGGGTGGCGAGTCCAATGTGATTTTCAGGTTTCGGGATGTGCTCGATGCACAAGGCGGCGTCCCGCCATCTATCCCAAGTCGCCGTTTTTGCGATAGCCTCTAGCTTCGCGTGAAGATCCTCTACGTCTCACAATATTTTCCACCCGAGATGGGCGCTCCCGCCGCCCGTGCCAGCGAACTTGCGCATCACTGGGCGCGAGCCGGGCATGAGGTTTCTGTTCTGACGGGATTTCCCAATCATCCTACGGGCGTTGTTCCGTCGGAGTGGCGCCCGCGCTTGCGCCATTTAGTCCACAACGAGCGCGTTTCTGCTGATGCATTCGACTCCGCTGAGGTCCGAGGTCCAAAGTCTGAGGTCGGTTTCGATGTTTTCCGCACCTGGCTCTGGCCGCTACCCAACCGCAAAGCCCACGAACGTATCCGTAATTACGCTTCCTTCTGCATTTCCGCGGCACTCCGCGGCC
>JASHQK010000675.1 GCA_030039195.1 Candidatus Sulfotelmatobacter sp. | reverse complement strand
AATTGTGGTTCAACCGGCCAGCCCGCAAGTCGTGTATGTGCCTACTTATAATCCAGTGGTGGTCTACGGTCCTCCTGTGTACCCGTATCCTCCGATTTATTATCCACCGCCGGGATACTACGCCGCCGGCATGGCCATTTCCTTCGGTGTCGGTGTGATGATGGGAGCGTTCTGGAGCGGTGGTTGGGGATGGGGGTGTGGGTGGGGAGGCCACAACAACATCTACATCAATAACAACAACAACTTTATTCGGAACACAACTATTAATGGTGGCAACCGCACGAATATTGGCGGTGGAAACCGGGTCTCAACCCAACCCGTCCGCGGTGGCGATCGCATGGGGCAGGGTGGCCGCAGTCAATGGCAGCATAATCCCGAACACAGGGGCGGGGCTCCTTATCCCGACCGAGCAACGGCAGATAGATTTGGAGGTACAGCGCGTGGAGACTCCCTGGCAAAGCGCCAGAACAGTGCGCGCCAAGAAGTTGGCCGCCAAGGCAGTAATCTCGCGGGCAATCGCGCGGGTACAGTGCCCGGAGTTAGCAATCGCGCCAGCGACGCCGGGTTGGGTAACAGATCCGCAGCGGGGGGAGGAGCGGACCGGATTGGAAGCCGGGATCTTTCGCGAACGGGCGGTGGCAATCGGGACGCATTCGGAGGAGGGTGGCGGGGCTTCGACGGATCCAGCGCTCGAGCGGGAAGCAGCCGCGGCTCTTCGAGCTTGAGCTCCCGCGGGGGCGGAAGATTCAGCCGATCCGGAGGTGGAGGCCTTAGTCGCGGTGGGGGCGGAGGGCCTCGGTAGGCAACTCCGATTCAAGGAGGCACAGGAACTGACAATGAAATCACTATCTATCTGCGAAAAATGGCATGCGCTCCACCGATCTTTTGCAGTTTTGCTCGTGGTCCTTTTCGTGGGGAGTCTGTTCCTCGCTCAGGAGCCTGGTGTCAAAACGAGCCCATCTGCCGATCGGGACGTCTTGCCTGCTGTGAAGACCTTCGACACACCTCAACAAGCGGCTGCCGATCTGATTGACGCAGCCGATAAGTTCGACGTCGCAGCCCTGACACAGATCTTCGGACCTGCAACGGACGATGTCATATTTAGTGGAGAATTTGCCCAGGACCGGAAACATGCGGCCGACTTCGTTGCCGAAGCGCATGAAAAAAACCAAATTTCTTTGGATCCACACAACGGCACACGAGCCTTTCTGCTTGTGGGCAATGAGGACTGGCCGTTCCCAGTTCCCATCGTCAAAAAGGCTGGCAAGTGGAGATTCGACACGGATGCTGGGCGCCAGGAACTCTTGTATCGGAGAATCGGCGCCAATGAGCTGGATGCCATCGAGATCTGCCATGGCTATGTCGAAGCGCAGCATGAATATGCCCTCCAACCGCACGACGGAGTCAATCAGTACGCTCAACGAATCATCAGTACCACGGGCAAACAAGATGGTCTAGCGTGGCAGAATCCAGACGGCACGTGGGGCGGTCCGATTGGCGAGAAGATCGCTCAGGCGATCGAACAGGGCTACACGAGTCGTTCAAATCCGTATCACGGATACTTTTTCAAGATTTTGAAAGGGCAAGGGCCAGCGGCACCTCTCGGGCAAATGAATTTCATCGTCAGCGGCGTCATGATCGGAGGTTTCGCTCTGGTTGCAGCGCCCGCCGAATATCGTGTCACGGGAGTAAAGACATTTATTGTGAGCCACGACGGTGTCGTGTACGAGAAGGACCTGGGCGCCAATACACTCGAGGAGTTTCAAAAGATGGAGCTGTTCAATCCGGATAGATCCTGGACCCCTGTGGCGGAACGGGATTGAACGGAACGGGTACACCATGGTGTGTTGTTCACGCCACTAGGACCCAAAAGCAGACAGATGTCTTCGCCGATTATGGTGAGGAAGGAGAGCGCGCCTAAAACGCTTCGGTGACGCCCATATACACTCCACCGCCCTGGAGGCCGGCTGCATAGTCAACCCGAAGATTGATGTGATTCTTCTTGGCGAGAATGTATCGGATCCCAGCCCCACCCCCTGGTTTCAAATTATCGTTATTGAATGCACCCGGATCGGGTGCAACTTCTCCAACGCCAAAGAAGGCTGCCAGGCCGAACCTCTTCGGCAATTCGAGGCGATATTCCGCTTGAGTCGTGAGCATTAACTTGTCTCGGAAGCGACCTGTTTTGTAGCCCCGGATATCATCGTGCATGCCGAGCATGCACAAGTCATAGAACGGCACATGTCCAGCCGTCGCACAGCCGAAAATGCGAAATGCCACCACCTGACGGCGTGTGAAACCGGCATACTTATTGAACGCAAACGTGTAACTTTGATAAGAAAAACTGCTGAAGACAGCTCCCTCAAAAAAATCTCCCAGAACATCGAATAGTGTTCCGGCCGTGGGATAAAACTGGCTGTTGCGAAGATCTCGCTGAACGTGAAACCCAAGAGATGCAGTAGTCGACTTCAGTTCGACAGGATCGATATTGAGCTCAGGCAGAAGAGATTTGTTCAAACCAGCATTGAGGCTTCGCCATTGATACCGAGGGCCGACAAAGAAGTCCCCTTTCAGGCGGACCAGAGATTCCGCCAATACTGCCCTACCGCCTTGATTGATTGGAACGTATATGCCAAGATTCCCGGCCGCATTGCCGATGCCGTACAGGTCATAATGAACTTGAGCACGCCCATAGGCTGCGGTGAGCCGGAACCGATCTTGTTTCAGGTACAGTTTTGTCCCGATCCCTCCCAGCCAGCTTCCATTGCTCGTGTAAAACGTTCCGCCACCCACCATGGAATCCGGCGAGTCCTCTGCTCCCTTGGAGATCGGAAAAAGATAGCCTGCAACTACGACGAGTCCGGAGCCTAGGGCTGGGTTAGAAATGGGAAAAGGAGCAACCACGATTTCGCCATTTGTTTGGTGCCCCGTGCCTACTTTCCCTTCTGAGGCGCCCCCCTGACTGAAATTTTGTCCGCTAACGTCAACAGCTCGGGGTGCAGTTATTGCAGTTGTCGGTGTCGTATCAAAGTGTAAGAAGGATTTCCTTTCTGGCTGAGGCAAATTAGTAGTTTTATCGGTAGGCGCCGGGTTCGGGGTCGATTGGTCAGTTGTTTGCGCGCTGACGAAGTTGCCGAAGATGGTCAGGAATAAGGCAAGCCCTGCACATGCGCAGCGCGTCGAATCGGTAACTCGACGCATCGGAGCCCGGCATATGCGACCCGTCGTCACAAGAAACGCACATTCTTACGATCCTGTTCCGCAACGTGTCCCTCGTAGGTGTTGAGGGCGACCTCGGCTGGATGTTACATTAAGCCTGAAGAGTGCTTGTTCCGCTTCTCCCTTGCGCCATGAAAACTCCAACAAGCACAAAGAACTTCTTCACCTATCTACTTCCAGCCCCTCACTCCTGCCCAAGCTAAGATCAACACCGAAGCAAGCGCACTCGCAACGATCAGGATCGCTTTCACCACGATCCAGGAAAGCTCGGAGTCGCCAATCACTGCCATAAGACTCTCACTGGTAAACTCTCGATGCTATGTCTCTACTGCTGGCTCTGCTTTCAAGCAACTGCCACAACTAACAGGGCTCCGCATCGCTGGGAATGTCTGTGGCTTTGAAAAGGATGGACAAGAACCGCCCGAGCTCGGGTACATGTGACACTTGGCGGCAGACTCTAACTTCGGATCGAGGAAGTCGTCTCTTGTTTAGTATTGAGTCGCGGTATCAGCTGGTGACTGCAGTTTAAGCTTTGCTGTGGAACTTGGTTCGGTTCGATCCCTGGCATCCCTGTCCAAACTGCCAGTTGCTGTTGCTGCAGACCTAAGTTTGACTAACTAAAACATGGAACGGAAACGGGCCAATCGTTTGGATGTTCGATTCGGAGCAGCCCAGACGCTACCCTACGAACACTCTTGGGGTTGAGGAGCACTGCTTCGAGCGCCAGAGCCTACATCTCAGCCAAGGAAGAATGAATGCCATCAGTCATCAAATATAAGATCGGGGGGCTCAGGCTCGTCGCCATCGGATCAGCCGCCTCAACGACTTCTTCGGGGTGGAGAGAGCAGACATATGTGAAATGACGGAACCTGGAGGTCACCCAAGTCGATGGCAGTTGCTGATATCTGAATGCGTCGGCACGGCCGTCTTACTCCTAGTCGGCTTGTCGGTTGTTATTTTCATGTTTGGAACCGGGACGCCCATGGCAAATCTCATCCCAAGCGAAGCCCTCAGACGCTTCGTCACTGGGTTCCTCTTCGGCAGTACAGGAGCCTTGATTGCACTCTCTCCAATTGGCAAGTTGAGCGGCGCTCATATCAACCCGGCGGTCAGCTTAGGGTTCAGCCTTATGGGCAAACTTCGCCCGGACCTGGCTCTTGGATACGTCGGTGCCCAATTGATTGGAGCGGTCCTGGGATCCCTGCCGTTGCTTGCGTGGGGCGCAATGGGGCGGAGCGTTGTCTTCGGGGTTACCGTGCCCGGAACGGGTTACTCGACGACCACCGCTCTCATCGGCGAAGTAATTGGCACGTTTGTGATGGTTGCATTGCTCTGTGTATTTCTGGGATTCCGCGAACTCCGGCGCTTTACACCCGGGATCTTCCCGCCTCTCTATGGCGTTATGGTCTGGCTGGAAGCTCCCATATCAGGCACAAGCACAAACCCTGCCCGTAGTTTTGGGCCATCTGTCGTCTCGGGAGTCTGGGAGGGCTGGTGGATCTATTGGCTCGGACCCGCGGTTGGAATGCTGTTCGCAATCATGGCTTGCAGCCGTTTGGCGAAGCGGATTGAGGTCGCCAAACTCTACTACTTTGATGTCGGCCACGGCGAATTCCTGAGCGGGCGCAAGGCAGCATTCAGGAAGACCGCCGTTTCTTAGTCGAGGAGAAAGCAATGAAAGCCGTTACCGTAGAACCAAGAAATCCGGGAAGCGCACGCTTGGAAGACATTCCGGAACCGGACGTACTCAACGGCTCTGTTTTGGTGAAGGGGCTAGCAGTCGGCGTCTGCGGAACAGACGTAGAAATCGCAGAAGGTAAATATGGTTGGGCTCCTCCCGGCAAGACACGGCTTGTGCTCGGTCATGAATCTTTGGGCCGCGTGATTGAGCCGGACCCGACCCGCCGCCTGAAGGAAGGCGATCTCGTGGTGGGAATCGTGCGCCGTCCCGATCCGGTTCCTTGCCCCAGTTGCGCGGTTGGCGAGTGGGATATGTGTCGCAATGGCCAATACACCGAACGCGGCATTAAGCAGATTGATGGTTATATGTCGGAACACTGGCGCATCGAACCTGACTATGCCATCAAGATCGATCCATTGTTGGGGTTGCTTGGCGTGCTTCTCGAGCCGACCACAGTAGTTGCTAAGGCTTGGGAGGAGGTGCAACTCATCGGAGGACGTGCGTTTTGGCAGCCACGTAGCGTGCTCGTGACCGGCGCGGGTCCAATCGGACTGCTGGCCGCACTCCTCGGTAAACAGCGTGGTCTTGATGTTCACGTCTTAGATCGAGTCGACTCGGGGACCAAACCTGATCTGGTGCGTGCGCTCGGAGCTACCTACCACAGCTGTTCCGTGCTGAGCTTGGAATTCGAGCCAGACATCATCATCGAGTGTACCGGTGTTGGCCCCGTCATCAATGACTCTATACAAAAAGTTGGCTCCGGAGGAATCGTCTGTCTAACCGGAGTAGGTGCGGGTGGCTGCTCGAGTAACAGGATCACTGCCGATGTTGCAACCGACG
>JASHQK010000674.1 GCA_030039195.1 Candidatus Sulfotelmatobacter sp. | reverse complement strand
TGCGGCTCTCGCCGCTCTCACCGGAATCTCAGGGAAAGGGAGGCGAACTGGGAGCCGCTTGTCTGCGGAGGCACGAGCGAGGATCGCTGCTGCCCAGAGAGCACGTTGGGCGAAAGTGCGGGCGAACGGCGGGCAGAAGCAGAACGTCGTCAGCATGCCCAAGAAGAAAACGATGTCAGCCGCCGCTCGGAGAAAGATTGCCGCTGCTCAAAAATCGAGATGGGCGAAGCTGAAGGCTCAGAAGAAGTCCGCGTAGAGGCGCAGCCCGGAGAGTGGTCGCCCCAAAAATAGCCCAACTTCTGATTTGTCGATGAATATCTTTCAAAAGCGACACAGAATTCTCGAAAAGCATCGTGGCGACCGTTTTACGCCAGCGCAACTTAAAGCTGAGTTTCTCAACACGTTTCCTGACGTGAATCCGTCGAGCATAAACGCGGCGGACTGTTTCAATACGCCGAGTAAGAAGGCGGGCTGCACGTGCAACGAGTGTACGAAGCTCGGCGGATTCGCGGTGAACCGAGACGGTATCGTGGACATGGGTGCCAGCGGTTGGAGTGGGATTTCGTCCGTTTACAAACCGACAGGAGGGACGACGGCGGGCACTCAGCGGGCAGTCGGGGATGCTGCACTCTCGCAGCCCCGCATGACCGATCCCCTGTCGGGGTTCGATTGGAACAGAGTGTGCGCCCGGTACGACGCAGCATGCCGTGGCTTTAGTTCACTTTCGCCCCACCTCAGAGGGCAATACGCAGGTACGTCAAGTGATCGCGCCCTTTACTACAAGCTCGTAGCCAGTGCGAGCCAAAGACGTCGCGCTCAACTGGGTACGGACTGGTACGAAGCGTTGCTGTACTGGAAGCTCTACTCTCAACCAGCCGCAGTCTCCAACATAAGTGGCTGGATGCGGTCGTTCGCACCGAGTTCGCTCGACAGTCTTTCGGCGGGAATAACGCCTACTCTGCCACGCGATGTGCGCGACATCCTCGCGCTGGTCGAGCTGATCGGTCGCTATCAACTTCCCGGTACGAAAACAAGCACGTCCTTACCTCTGCGAACGACGCTGCTACATGTCCTGTATCCAGACGTCGTGCCAATCTTCGACCAAATGGTGTTGAAGGCAGTCGGCTCATGGTACACAGCGGCAAAGCAAGATATGGGGGTTCTAGGTCGATACATCCCTCATGCTTGGGCGTTAGCCGACCGACACACGGCGCATCTTACGGGATTCCAAGAAACGCCGATTCGGCTGATTGACATGGGTCTCTGGCTTGTACGAAATCTCGGCTATTAGCTTCTTGCCGCAAGCTTGCCGCGTTCACAGGCAGAGAGTGGGTTTCGATGTTCGGGACGTTGGCACGGACGAGCGGAGCCGCAACCGATTCCGCTCCGGCTTGTACGCGGCTGCGCGACTGGATAGGGTCTCGGTGCGCGAGATGCCGGACGGGAGCGTTCGCATAACGAAGGTCGGAGAGTGGCGCGGCGTGGGAGACTGAGGGGCGGGGCGGATTAACCCTTGACGATTAGCGAACAGCGGCGCGGTTACGATGACTTGGGCGCTGACGCAGCATTCCACAAACCGTTCCACATCCGCAGAAAATCGAGGAGTCTTGTAACGACTTGCGGCGGCTCCCATTATTTGCAAGTCGTTGAGTTTCCGTATAACCTGACCCTTTTAAGGCATGGGTCGCAGGTTCGAATCCTGCCGCGCTCACCAGTCTTATTCGGTATCCACGCGGGTTTTCATCGAGTTTCCTTCCCAGCCTTCAAAGCACGCCGGTTGCGATTGTGCCCAATTTTGTGCCAACCGGGGGATGCTATTTGCTGCGATTTTTGGCCGCTTCCCGGCGTTGCAAAAGCGCGGCTAATGGTCTCGGGATGCGGATGCACCTACCGGTACTCGAAGCCATCGTGGTCTTGCCGAAATTGAGGGAAGAATGACCCGGTCGGACGACAGGTCAACAAGGACACGATTCGCAGGAGCTCGGCACTCCACCAGTGCTCTCTGATAACGCGCGGCGTCCGACTCGAATATCGTGCATCCATGAGATTCGCTACCTAATAAGTCGGCATGTAGGAACTCACCTCAGAAGGTCTGATCTGCCCAGCGAGTGAGGTAATTCCGGGGAATACGGGCCCGTTGCAGGTCTCTCGGGCGGACGATGTGTGCGCAGGGGAAGGATGACTTTTGCGGCGGTCACGCCGAGTGCTCCACCCAGCAATGTTTCCCACGCACGGGCTGCCAACAAAGAGATCGAAGTCTCTCCGCTGATGGCCAGTGTCACCATCAGCGTGAAGGCATAAGCCCCACAAGCGATGTCATAACGCTCGGGCAGCGCCATGGCATAGATGATCATAGCCAGTGCAGCCAGTGTCCAGGCCAGCGGAGGCACGTGCAGGGCTATCGGGAGACAGAGGATGCCGAGGGGCACGCCGATCAAGGTTCCAATGATGCGGCGACGAACGCGATCCGCGGTTCCGGAGGCGGACCCGGCAATCACGTAGGTGCTCGCCGTGATGGCCCATGCCGATTGTTGCAAGTGAATGACACCGCTGAGCAGGACGATGACGAGCGCGGCGACGGCAGATTGAAAAGCCATCCGCATTTCTCGCGAGGTCTGCCCGGCTGGCAACGGAAGTTCTGGCGGCGAGAGTATGGGATGCTCGGCAGGCCCGCTGAGCACGCGAGGAATAATAGAGGCTACAGCGGCGACTAATCCAGCGAGCAATACCATGCCTGCATCGCGGCGGGTGATGCCGGTTCCGTAGGCAAGGAGCTGGCCGATATAAATTTGAGAGCCGATTCCTGCTCCGAGGATTCCGAAGCGTTTGAGATAGCCGACGAAGAATGCGCCGGTGATGAGAATCCACTCGGGACCGGCGTAGCCGAGTCCTGGGGAAATCGATGATAAAGCAACAAAACTTATGGCGCCGGCAGCGCCGGCCGCACTGAGAAGCGCAAGATCTCGAGTCGAATGCCAGCGAGTCGTCTGCCCTTCGGAAACACTTGCCCAAAGGGCGAAGCCGGCAGCCAAATAGCTAAGGTAAGAGCTGCCCGCGAACTGGTACGTGTGCTGAAGCAGCATGCCGAGCATGGCCGCGATGCCGTAGGCAGTGACCAGACGCAGGCCCTTAATGCGCCGATGGACACCGGGATCGATTTGTTCCAACCAGGAGGCGATTTTTGCCACCAGCGCCGGCTGGAGGGCGTATGACTCTTTGGTAGCGGATTCCATTCGCGCGCTCGAATTCCAGGTATTTTAGCCGGAGGGAGGTGCACGGGCCACACAGACCTTTCCAGCCGTCGTTCATTGTTAAATCAGCCGAATGAATGAGTGCCTGGTCGAGTTCGCAGAGTGTGCCTCGCCTCGTAGCCAACTCCGGCGGGAACCAGAAATGTTCTCGGCCAACTATCGGACTGCCGACTTACGGCGAAACTGTAGAGCCGGTCTGCTCGACAATTGTCCGGGACGGAATCAACTTGCGTTTTCGGCGGCGATCCACGCACGAATATAGGCCGGACAATTCCGCAAAGTGGCCCCGCTATTTTCACAATTAGCCAGGAAACGAACCGTATCGTGATCGACCAGTTTCACGTCTGCCAAATCAAGGGTCAAGTTCTCAATCTCCGCCTGCGATGCCAGAGCATCTTCCAATTCGTTCAACCCTTTGCCCTCTAGCCGACCGAGGATTCTCAAAACAATTCGGTCCCCTTCTTCCACTCGACTAACCTTCCACATGGATATTTCGTTTCTCCGTTCTCGATCTTCATCGCCTTCTCCATGAACTGTGCGTCCCCTTCTGGGGGAATGCGAATACTTCGAATGCACGTCAGCAACCAAATATTCTGGGCGGCAAAGTGCAGATTCCAAAGTGGATCGCAAGATCGTGCTGGGCAATCAACATCAGACTGGGGCCGATTATCTCGAAATCTCGTGAGCTCCCGGCGCGCCTCGTGGTTGGCGACAGGGAAGTGAATGTCGTCGATGGTTACAGTGGGACAGAGCCGCTTTCGAGACCTACACAGGTTATTGTTTATGACTTCGATGTCCCGACCAAGGTGACCGCGCTGGACCACAGCGGCTTGCGAGAAGGCATTCAAGCGATTACAGCATTCGACAGGGTTCGCATCTAAGGAGACGGCAGTTAATAGGTGCTGGTCTTCTTTATGGGCTTGAAGAGTCTTGTGAAATAGGAGAGATAGACGGACGACAGTTCAAGGCTCATGTTTCCTGCGAGAATCAGAGAATTGCCCTGCCACGAGGTGACGGCATGGTGAAGCGCAAGCACGATCGCTGACAGTGGCGACAGCTCCGACTCTACACGGCGAGCCGCCAGTGCAGCCTTCGCGCGATAGGTCTCGATAAGTCGGTGATTTAGGCTCAACATTGGGTGCGCTCACTTTGCGGCTGGCAGGGCAGCATTTAACACCTGCGGTTCTTCAGCTCTCGTAGGCAGTTCTGTCGCTGCGATCTTCGTCTCAGTGGCCCGCGCGTGTGCAACGTCAGCCAAGCAAATGACCGTAGCGGCCGCTGCGAGTCTGACTTCACGTTTGGAATCAGAAAGCCGGGATTCAATTCCCTGCATGAGAGCTGGATCTCCGCGCTCCGCGATGGCTTCCAACGCGGCAACCCGCAACACCCAATTCTTGTTCTGGCTGACGGTAAGCAACAATTTGCCGGTGCGAGCCTCGGGATCTTTTGCAAGGGCGGAAATCAAGGCAGCCTTCGCGGCCACACCGCTCTTTCGATCTTTCATGATCGTCTGGAACGCTTCCCAGGGAATGCCGCTGAAAGGGACGAAACCGATTCCTTCGTTGAATCCCATCTCAGCCAGTTGCTTTGGGTCGTGGAGTATTTGCATCTCCTGGGCGATCATGCCCGAATTATTCTTGCGTTCACCGGTAAAAACCTCGTAATAGACGTCGTAGCATGCCCGATCATTCAACAGGAGCAAAGCATGGGCGGCGGCCATCACGACTGAGAAGTTCTTGTCGTTGAGTGCTGCCTTCAGGCTGGAGTCCGCCGAGGACGCGTCCATCTGGCCCAGCGACGTTGCAGCCGTTACCCTGACCAAGCTGCTTTTATCTTTCAGAGCTGTCTCAGCAAGGTCAATCGCATGAGGGTTGTTAGGGATAAGACGGAGGACTCGTACCGCAGCCAGCCGCTGCGCGGATTTTTTCTGCTTGAGGCCTGCATCGATAAGAGACCATGCCGCGTCAGGCCCCGTCTGCGCGCATGCTTGGACAGTAAAGGCGCTGACCAAAACTTTAATGACGATGATCAGAGCGGAGCGTCGCACCGCTCGTCTATTCAGTTTCGTATTTAAGAAATTGCGAATCATTTCCGAACTCCTGGGCACCGGCGTTAACGGTTTGTGTTGTGGCATGCGGAGAGCCAAAACCAACGAGTTGAAAAAGAGGGACTTATGCAGCGCGGATATTGTTTAAGGCTCGGGAATTAACGGAATTACGGGACAGAGCGGTTCTGAATAGAGGAACTTGGGCAAAAACGGGTGCTTACATCGAAGTCATTGCTGATCCTTACGCTGCCTCGCCGCTCGCCCACAAACTGCGCGAGAGCTCTTCGTAGTGTCCGGACTGAGATCCCGCTCATACACCACGCCATCATGGCCGGTCATGAAGGTCATGATGGCGGTCTCTCCGTATTTCACTTTGATGTCAGCCTTGACGGTTAGGCCGACCTCGCCGCACCGTATTGCCTTGGCTGGGCGTTGTCGAGGGGGTTCGTTTCGGCTGGTCCGAGTTGGGCGGAGGAGGTGTGTTGGGCTTTGGCGGCTTCGCCGACGGCTGATTGGGACGATTCGGCTGGTTTCCGCCGGGTGCGGCTGGGCGGCCGTGCCGCGGCTGGGTTGAATCAGGTTTGTTTGAACCGGGTCGATTCGAGCCGGGCTGATGGGGAGTATTCGGTCTTCCAGGCTGACCGGATCCCGGCCGATTTTGATCCGGCCTGTTCGGCATCTCGGGCTTGCTCGGGCGCTCGGACGGAGGCTTCGGCGCAGGTTTCGCCGGATTGGGGTTCACAGGTTTCCCCGGCACTCCTGGTTTACCTGGCGTGACAGGTTTAGTCGGTGTTCCGGGCCTGCCGGGCGGAATTGGCCTGCCTGGTGCGCCCGGTCTGGCTGGCGGAACTGGTTTGCCTGGCGAAGGACGGCCGGGAAGATTTCCCGGGTGTCCCGGTCTCGGCGCCGGATAGTTTGGCGGCCGGTAATGGGGTGGACGATAACCCCAATTTCCGCGGTAGCCGGGACGGTTGGCCCACACAATCGGCCGCGGACGATACCAGGGACGCGGCGGACGATAGGGATTGCCCCAGCCGGTCCAATATCCGTGGTTGTAGTAGGCGCGCCTCGCTCCCCAATTCCATCCCCAGCCGCCCCATCCCCAAGGGCGATTGTCCACAATCAGCGCACCGATTCCGATTCCAATGCCGAACGTGATTAATGGAGCGGTGACAACCGCGCTGGGAGCAGGCCGAACGTAGACCAGTGTAGGGTCATATTGCGGCACATAGACTACGGTTGGGCTGGCCGGCTGGATGACATAGATCGTCTGACCCGCCGACTGTTGTACCTCCACCTTTTGCTGCTCGTTGTTGCGCAAGGCGCCGGAATCATAGGCTTGAGCCCGTAGCCGTTGAATCGATGCAGTGACGGCGTCCTGATCGGACGAAAACGCCTGCCCAATCGCCGCATAATCGTCGATGTGATTAGCCATCATCGCCACCACGGTGGGAAAATTCACTAATGCGATGAATGCGGGATCGAATCCCTGTTTCTCCGCCGCGTTGGTTAGCTCGGCCCCCGTCAGGCCGGAATTGGCTTGTAACCAGGCATGGACATCCAGGATTTCTTGCGGATTCGTCGACGCCGTGGTGATTTGTGACAGTAGAGCATCCGGGTAAAGCGCAACCGGCGCCAACAGCTGATCGAGTTCCTCCGGCGTTGGCGCTGCCGTCTGCGCCGAGAGCAACGGGCTGGTACCCTGCAGCACCATCAACCCAATCAACAGGAAGGTTATTATCGAACGCACTTTGCTCAGCATAAGTCCCTCCGTTCCCTAGCTATTCGACTTATTCGTCGGTGATTTCTTGTTCAATTCAGAGAGCAATAACCTCGCCCACTCCGGCGCAGAGACCTCGTTGCCGAATACGATATCGTGCGCGCTGACACTTCTTCCGTACAGCTTCTTGTTAGCTCCATTATCCACACGCAGGGTTGAACCGGTAAGAGAAATGCCGGCGAAGAGCCCCCGAGCGCGAGAATACGAAAAAATCTCGGCCCGCATGGCAACATCGGTTTCGGCCGAGACATTGCGCCCAACCGGACCGGCAGCGGCGGAAATATCCCCACCAAGTTTTACCTTGCTCGAAAGAATACTGTGGGCCGACCGTGGACTCATCAACAGCAGTACGAAGTCGGTGGCTTGCCCGCCAATCTGGAGCCCGAAGCTTCCACCTTCGAGCGCCATCATGGTCGGAGCGCCCCAAGGACCTTTGAAGTCTTCCCCGGTACGGCAGGTCATAACACCTCTTCCGTAGCTGCCGCCGAATCCGAAGGCGAACTTCAGCACGGAAGGCAGAACGACGACACAATCGGCTTTGTCGATGACACTCTGGGGAATATCGTCTGGAATGTTCAGAATTTCCTGCATCACCTGGCCCGCGTTGGCGACACGATCCTGTTCCTTCTTCTGCGCGAAAACGGGCGAAGCGATGGTAATCAGAAGCACGAATACAGCACAAAATTTTTTCATAAAATTATCCTCTCTAGAATTAATTTTTGTTCTCAGCGAAATTCGCGGATGCGATCGTTCGCATTACCACCGATGTTCTCTTTCTCGATTGCACGTGTACCATTAGCTCTGAGCAGTTCCTTGATCTGATTCAGTCGACGCTCGATGCGTTCTTCCGATGCCGCGTTCTTTCCAGTCACCAAAATCAGTTTCACCGACACCAGAAACACACCTGCTTCAAGAAACAGTTCGTGCGTGAACCCCTGGACTGCTAATGACAGACTGAACAATCCAACGGTCACGAGAATCACGACCCTGGTCCATGGATCACTAGACTTGAACAGTCTCATGGCGATCGCTCCTCCTCATCGAACAGGTCTCTGCTCGGCGAGGGCCCTTCTAAAATTGCGGGCCCTCTGCCAGGCAGTCACCTCTCAATTGCCACCCGGTACCAACACCGCATCAGCGGAAGAAAGGTCCACTCCTGCAACTTCGGTATTGATCGACACATTCTGAAGTTGCGCCTTCTTCCCAGGCTGCGCGTAGAAGCTCAACAGATACTGGTTGTCGAGGATCTTCTGCAGTTGATCGAGGTAGGGCGCGAAACTCACCGGCTGCTGCAGACCCAGAAAGAAAGATTCGCCACCGGTAACATCCGACAGCTTCGCAATGCCCATCTGTCCGTTGGTAGCTTCCCAGTAATTGCGTCCCAAGCGGCCCACACCCGGCGCATAGATCGTATGAATGATCGTGCCGGTACGCATGGCGACCTGGTTGGCCGAATCGACATCGGGGTTGGTGTACAACCCGCGCCAGCCCAAACTGCGGCGGGCACGGTCAATCCCGTCCGTAACCATCAAAACTTCGCGACGGTTCTGAGTTGCTGGCCAGCGTTTCATCAGATCAATCACCGAGAGGTACGGACTCCCGTAAGCTCCTGTGGAGCCAAGGGGCAACCTCAGGGAGTTGGCAGCTGCCGTGTGGTCGGTCGTCGGGTTCTGGACAACCTGGACCGTGGCGTTCCTCATATATCCGACGCCGACTAAGGTCGTCGACGGCTGTGCGTTGATGAAAGACTTCAGGTCATCGAGGTGTATTCCCAGGGTCGGGTTCGAGGAGTCGTCGATCAGGATGAACAATTCGAGGCCGGCATGATCGCCCTGAGCCGGAACCCACTCCGTCACCTGCAGGCGCTGTTTACCTTGGGTAACGGCGATGTCTTGTTGATTGAGGTCAGGCATGCGTTTGTCGCTTGGCACGTTTGCCGTGACGGTCATGGTTACAGGCACCGCAGTGGCGCCCTTTTCCTGTGCGTTCGAAGGAACGACAGTCATAATCGCCGCCGCCATCGTTACTACTGCACAGAGCATATTGCTGATTTGTGATTTCATATTGCATCCTCCTTTTCATTCGTTGTCGAGCCTTGCTCGAATCTCACTGTTGCTAAGGCACGGTTCGTTCCAAATGACAAGTTATTGAAAACATGGGTGATCTTTTGAGTTGAGCTTTTCGAACTTCTCGGGATTTTCCGAGAGTTCGCGAACATATAGATCGAAGAGAAAAGAGAAAAAAAGATTAGGTTCGTGAGGATGAGGAAACACCTGCAGGTCAACGAGGGAGGCACCAAAGCAACGGGAGCGCCGCCTTATCTTTCTCTTGATTCGGCGGTGCTTCCGCTTTACAGCTAAGCTATGAGGATGAGATCGCTAGTTCTGACCTTGTGTGGGTGCATTCAGGCGAACGACCTGGCCTGAGTCGAGTTCGTATTCCGCCTCGATCACAGTAAGCTTGCCGGACTTCACGGCGCTGGCGATGATCTCGCTGTTGGCTGACAAATCCAATGCGCTTCGATGAACGTTTTCTTTGATCGCCGACTCAACGAGATCATCCGCCTTAGCGTAACTCTTGGCTCGGGTTACTGCAGGATTGATCTTTTCTACAATGGCGTCCAAATTCTCGCTGGGCATCTTTTCGCCGGAACAAGCTGCATTCACGGCTCCGCACTTCTGATGCCCAAGCACGACCAGCAGCGGGCTGTGCAGGTGTTCCACTGCGTACTCGATGCTTCCGAGCGCCACTTTGTCGGCGACGTTCCCTGCAGTGCGCACCACAAAAATGTCTCCCAGGCTCTGGTCGAAGACCAGCTCCGGACCTACCCGGCTGTCGGAACAGGAGAGGATGATTGCCTTCGGAGATTGTCCCGAGGCAAGCTTATGGCGGAGAGAAGCGAGATCGCGCGCCTGAGGCTTGCCGGCGACAAATCGCTGATTCCCGGCCACCAAGCTGTTCCAGACTTCCGCCGCAGACGGGCCGTGCTGACTGGCAGCGTGCGATGCATGTTGCGCAGGAACGGCGGAGGTCGTTTGCGCAACCGCGGCACCCGCAAGCGACAACACGAGGCTTAGACACAATGTGCGAATCATCAATGTTTCCTCCAGAATGAATCTGCGTCTTCGATTGGCTTCGGGATGCTCAGCATCACCGTATCCGTCTCGGGCAAAATCTGATACTCGACCAAACGTGCAATGTCGAACCATCGGCCAGCGTATTCCATCAGGCTGCCATTGATCGCGATTTTACCAGCCCCTCGAATGAAACACAGAGTTGTGGCGGAGGGCTCGTAACGATGCTCGACGTTTTTCCCCTCAGCGTTTATGTAAGTAAGATTGCCCAACGCCATTTCATCTTGGTAAACATGAAGATTTTGTCCTCCAGGCAATCTCTCAACTGTGATCTTTTTGGCCGCTTCCCTCATGGCCCCTCCTTATCTGGTACGGAACTGCGTCAAAAGCTCTCGCTCATGATGTTGCAAGCCCCGTGCCAGATTGCAAAGCATTGATCACGCTGGATTTCATGCTCGTTGAACATCCCGATTCAGTTGGAAATCTTCGAAACTCCGGGAGGTGCACGGCAGCCGAGGAGCGAGAACATCATTGCATCGGCAATCATCGTTTCTGGTGCGCTTCATCTTGCGGCTTCTATTGGCTGGGCGACCTCTCCGCTTCCAGAACAAGATGGAACCGCTACATGCTCTGCTGACCTTCGCGGACACTGCCGCAGGCACAATCAAGCCGATTGCTGCAAGAAACCCTAGTAAAAGGCGGCCACGGGGGCCGCCTTTTATTCCTTCGATCGCACTGCGCTTTAAACTTCGCTTCCTAAATGAGTGAGGCGAATCGCAAATCCTCCACCCACAGCGAGCAGGCCGAGGAGCGCCAGCAGGGGGAGCGGGCTGGCTGTCGTCGGCAGCGCTACAGCAACGGTGTCGACCACTTCCGCAACTTCAACTTCCTCACCACTCGGCTCGACTGCCTTCACCGGCGCCGCTTCCACTGCAGGAGTTGGTGTCGCGGCCTGTTCATCGCGCACAGCAAGCACAGGTTCGTTTGTATTTTGTGCGAGCTGGATCGCCCGGGTCTTCGGATAGACAAATTCCTGCCCGAAGTTGGCGCCAGGATAGAACCACGCCTTGATGGCTTCGGGTGTGTTAGAGGGTCTCTCGGCGAACTTGATCACCGAATCACCCGTTGGCTGCAGCCGGTAGTTCGGGATGGCCAAAATGGTGGTGACCAACTGGGAGCGATCTGCATTCCAGATCTGAACAATGTTCCGATTGGACGCGCTGTTCATTAACTGGAACCAGTAAGTACCCGCTGGCAGTACGCGACCCGAAATTTCCACGGGCTGCGAAAAAGTGAGTTTGGTGGCTTTGTTCCACGTGTCGGCCTTGGCATTGCTCGAAACAAACAGAGTCGCCAGCGCGAGCAGGCAGAACATGACAATTTGCAATTTGTACGGTTTCATTTTTTTCTCCATTAAGTGTGAATTTGGTTTTGGAAAACCTTATGCACAAGGATGTGGTCCTGTGTGCTTTTTTCATCGCGCCAGCGCGATGCCACAAGCCGTCTGTCTTTGGAAGCCGATTCGCTTCTTTCTCGATTGACGTCCGCACGTACAAATGCAATGGACGGGCCAAATTGAAGGCGCTCAAAACAATGGCGTTACGACATTTCGAATTCACCACTGCTTCGGGAACTCACGAAATCCCAAGAAAAAAATAAGAGAAGCCAGGTTAACCAGTCCGCTACAAAGCCAAGTCATGGATCCGGCTTTGAGAATTCGTTCGCAAGAGTTTCGGAGATTCATTCATCGCAACAGATAATGCAGGCACAGGGTTTACGAACTCTCGATACCTATCGAAATGCCTCAGTTCAAAGATCAATCCGGCAGATTGTCCGAAAGATAGATCTTTGGCGACTGCCGTGCATTATGAAGACTCGCTAAACGGCGCGAAGCCAATCGAGGAAATTACCGGATGTACCGCGCGCCGCTGCACTTGTGCAGTCTGAGGACTTGTGATGAAGCTAAAGAAACTTCTGAGGCGCATATTGCTCTGCGCGGGATTTGCGCTTCTGGCCTTTTGCGCGGCTGCCAAACTCCATGAACTCATTCTGTCGCGAGCAGCGACGCGCCGGTTTGAAGACCTCAAGCAAGCGAACGCCAATATCGGGACGCAGCAGAGACCGCTTGTGCAACCAGTTGCCTCGGCTCCTAATTTTGTATTGTGGTCGCAACAGCGTATCCGGCACTACGAGGAAAGTTTGAGCAAACGAGTTGCGCCTCCGTTAGCGATTATCCGCATCAACAGAATTGGGGTGGAAGCGCCCGTGCTCGAGGGTACCGATGATTTAACCCTGAACCGTGGAGTCGGCCACATCGCCGACACAGCACTTTTTGGGGAAAATGGAAATGTAGGGATCGCGGGCCACCGGGATGGCTTCTTCCGCGGATTAAAGGACATACGAGTCGGCGATCACATCGAGGTGGAAGAACCGGATCGGCTCGAGACTTATGTTGTTGACAGTCTGGAAATCGTCAGCCCAAAGAATATCAGCGTCCTGCGTTCAACCAACAAGCCGGCTCTGACATTGGTGACCTGCTACCCGTTTTACTACATTGGCGAGGCCCCACAACGCTTCATTGTGCATGCCACGCTATTTAACTAATTAGACCACGGAACTTTTTCGTGCTTTAGGGTCAGTGTGATTCGTACGGAGCTACCACTGGCGTACGCGCCCAACATCGACGTGGACAAAATCAGAAGTGCGGTAATAGCCGACCCCTCCATGATGGAGACGCAGAGCAGCATTCCGCAGTTCTGATGTCGGAACACCGGGTAGCCGAATGTCGATCGCTTCGGCCTGCATGTGCAGACTATGCTGCGCTACTCCAGTATGCGCGCTGCGCGTACGCAGGAATTCGTTGCTCCAGGGCGTGCGGTAGCCGCAAATCACGTCGATCTCCCCGCCGGAATCGCCAAGTGAAGCGGTCAGGTCGTAGAGGAGATCGAAAAGACGAGGATCGAAATGCCGCACATCCCCAGTGCGGTGATCGCGTAGAAAATGGTCGAGTTCGTTCAGCGCTTCCGGGATGTATGTATCACCGCGGCGATAGACCACATCCAACCGCTCGCGGGTGTGAGTGTGATAGAAGCGGAGCCGATATTCATGCGCAGGAGGCGGCGCCAATTCAGTGCCCCGCCCCAGCGGCGCGAGCAGCAAGAAGGAAATAAGCATCAAGCAACTTGCCGCAACTCCAGACTTGATATTCGCTGGTTGCAACGCCGGAGAAGGGCGGTATCTTTCATAGACTGCTTTTATCTTTTTTCCCCTGGACAAATCCATTTATTGTTAGATGCAGTTGGCACCGCAACCGATGTAAAACCCTACCAGGCATAAGGATAACCGGCGGCCAGGGCTTTCTCAAGGTCCGCGTCATAACCATAGATATCGTCGAAAAAACGAATCTGATTTTCCTCGTTCACCGTAGCCGTGCCATAGACAATCAGAACCGGAATCCGCGTGACGAGGTTCACCTGAAGATTGTTTTTTTCGCCGTTCATCGTTGCTTTCACCCGCTCCAAATCCCAGCCAGGGTTATTTCGCAACACCCAGGCAACAAGATCCGCAGGCTTCTGCACCCGAATGCATCCGTGGCTGAAATCGCGGACGTCAGCCGAGAACAGCTCCGGAGCATCCGTGCCATGCAGGTACACGTTCTCGGGATTGGGAAAGATGATCTTCACCAGGCCCAGGGAATTCGTTTCGCCGGGTTTTTGCCGCACCATCAGGTGAAGCGATTTGATGCCTTCTAAAACCTCTGGGCTCACTTGATTGTCCGTGACGACCTGACCGTCGGGCGTGACGACTTCGAAATTATGTTTGGCAATGTAGTTCGGATCTTTCTCTATGTGCGGAACGATTTCGTTTCGCTGGATGCTGGGAGTCACGTCCCAATAGGGCCGGAAGACAACATATTGAATCTCTTTTTCAAAAACCGGGGATTTGTGGCCGTAAGCCTTTCCGATGATGACGTTCTTGTAGAAAGCAACGGTGCCATCCCGATTCATCGCGCGTACGCGATACTCGGGCAGGTTCACAACTACGGGCGGTTGTGAGAAGGAATGCGGAAGCCAGCGCCACCGTTCGAGCGTCAATTTGATCTGACGAATGCGGTCGGGTGGCGGAGTATTCAGCTCACTGATCGTGCGCGCGTCCAGGTTGCCGGTGGGAGATTCCCCATGTCTGTCCTGGTAATGCTTCACGCCCTCGACAAGCGCCCCCTCATAGATCGTTGCATTCGGATCTAGTTGTACGTCTGGAGGAATGTCACCGATGGCTTTAAGAAACCGTCCCAGGCGGACCACGCCGGAGTAGGGTTGGCCTGGGCGCACCGTCTTCGTGCTTGTGGGCAGCTTCTTTCCGTCGTCTTGTTTTGCATATCCTTCATAAACCGGCAAGAGGGCCAGCAGTTTCCGGTAACCCAAGAAGGGCGGTTCCAGCTTCTGGATTTCGGCGGCTGGATCGGTTGCATTCAGGACTTGGGTCTGAATAAATTCGGCCAGTGACGGCTGTTTCCCCTCCATATCGAGCTGAAACTTGAATTCCTTAGGATTTACGCGGCCACAGTGAATGGCACGGATGTAGCGCATCAACGAAACCGTGAGCGCGGTATCGAATGAGACCAGATCTTGTTTGGACGGCTTTTGATCCAGCTTGAGGAGACGTTCATGCCACCGCGAGCCGTCGTAATCCTCGGGTTCGAGTCCTTTAGCATCCGCATTCTCTAACAGGTTGATCACGGCCAGAGCTTGAGGACGGATGCGGTCGTTCTGAAGCCAAAGCAGAGAATAACCGTTCGTCTCGTATAGTTTGGCGACCTCCGTTTTGTAGGGAGTAAAGTCGGGCCAGCGCAGATCAGCATTATGCGCGGAGTCCACAATGCCATGGAGCGCGGGAATACTAACGCCAAAGGACCTCTGATCTCGAAGAGCGGGGCGCTGCTCGGCGAAGAGCGCAGGGAACGTCTCGCCGCTCGAGACAGGCATTCCGGCAACGACTACGCTCGTTAGAACCATCACCAGCCACTGATGCCGATAAACAGGAGTCCTCATAGCAAACCTCCGCTTGATGTTTTATATGAGTATCGAAACCAATTCCAGGTTCCTCCTAATTGAATGGGATTTCTTGCACCGGGATCGCCGCAATCGAACGCTTGAGCCTTTGAAGTGTCATCCGTGCGCTTGTAAGTTGTTTCGTGTTAGCTTCCCGTTGAACTCAGAGTTGTTTGCAGTTGATTTGGCGACCCTTTTTAAGGCATGGGTCGCAGGTTCGAATCCTGCCGCTCACCAGATTTCAAAGCCCCAATCGGCGAATGCGGCGCCGGGCGGGCCGGTGATGAACTTCGCCGATCTCGGGCTTTATTTCAAATACTGGTCCAACCAACCCATCCAGCGACGGTCGACATCGAGCGAGCGTACGGGGTCGCCGGGAAAGTGGCCGGGCACCGGATACGCGATGAATTTCACGGTCACACCGTTGTCCTTCAACGCGTGGTAGAGCTGATACGACTGCGTGATGGGCACGCGCGCATCCCCGGAGTCGCTGAGGATCAGCGTCGGAGTTGTCATCTGCGACGCGGCTGCTATTGGTGACTGCGCGACGTAGTCCTTTATATATCCCATCCACGGAGATCCCTTGAAACTGTAGCGCCCCGCCACATTGCCGTCGGAGAGGTTGTACTCTTCGTTGAGATCGGTGACTGCCGCGCCGGCGATGGCCACCTTCCAGAAGTGGTAGTGACCGGTGAGCCAGGTGGTCATGTAACCGCCGTAGGACCAGCCGGTGACGGCAATTCTGGATTCATCGACAAAGCCGAGTTTCCTGACGGCATCGATGCCGGCGATCACGTCGCGGCCCGGACCATCACCGGCGTCGTTATAGATGGCGCGCTGATAAGCGTTGCCCAGATTGTCGCTGCCGCGATAGTTCGGCTCGAACACGACATAGCCGTGAGTGGCCAAAAGCTGCGCGAATCCGCCGAAGGTGGTGGCCGAAGCGGCGGTCGGTCCACCGTGAACCACCAGCACGAGCGGATACTTCTTGTCTTTGCTGAAATCCGGAGGGTAGACGAGAATGCCGTCTTCGTGGAAGCGGTCTGGGCCTTGCCATTCGAACTGTTCCACTTTACCCATTTGCAAGTCGGCAATCGCCCGGTTGAAATTCGTCAGCCGCCGCGGAGCATCGTCGGGAGACGCCTTGTAATAAAGCTCGGAAGGATGCGTCGCGGTGCTGCCGGTGAAAGCGATCTCGCCCCTGGGGCCGACCGCGGCGTCAATCCAGAACAGCCAGCTGGGATTCACGTCGCCGAGCGGAAGCTTGCGAGCTTTGCCGTTCAAGGGCTGCAGCCACATGGCGACCTCGGTTCCGTCGTGGCCACCAACCAGCAGCGATTGGCCGTCGGGCATCCAGATGGCGCGTTGCAGATTGCGATCGATGTCGCGGGTCACGTCGGTGCCATCGCCTCCGGCCGAGGAGGTTACAAAAATCTCATTGACGTTGTTGGGGTCGCCATCGCGCGGATACCAGTAGGCGAGCTGAGAGCCATCTGGCGAGAACTCGGCGAAGCTTTCGAGCTTCTGGTGAGTGGTGAGCTTGCGCATCGCGCCGGTTTCGACGTTGAGGATTTGCAGCGTGGTCAGGTCACTGTCGCCAAAATGCGGATGTTCCTGCCGCGTAATTACCAGAGAGTTGCCATCGGGTGTCCACGAAAGCGGCGAAGCGGGAGAACTGGGCGGTGCGCTCTTCGGAAGACTCCACACTCCCGAAGTGAGACGCTTTGCTTCTCCACCGTCGGTGCTTACCAGAAACACATGAGACGACGTAGTGGCACTGGTGGCGAGATAGTCATTGTCTCCCACTTCAAACGAGTCGTTGTGGTTGTCGATTTCTTTCTGGTTCGATGGGTCATCGCTCGAGACATAGGCGATGTCTTTGCCGTTGGGCCGCCATGCGAACTGTTCGATCCCGTTGGGCGCATTGGTAATCTTCTTCGCGTCACCGCCGTTCATCGGCATGACGAAAACCTGCGGGCTATCTTCTCTTTTTGTGGTGTCGTCCTTGTTTTTCTTGTCTTTGACGTAGGGAACAACAGCGACGAACGCAAGACGGTCACCGTTGGGCGCCCAGCGCGGAGATCCCACATGCTTGCGGTCGTAGGTGAGAACGCGTTGCGCACCGGTAGCCACATCGATAAGAACAAGCTCGGAGTCGTTGCGATCTTCGTCGAAATTCTGCCGCGACACGACAACTACGATGGATTTGCCGTCGGGCGAGATCTGCGGATCGGATACCGAGACGATCTTGGTCAGATCCTCGAGCTGGATGCGACGTGGCTGGGCAGGTGTCTGCGCTTCTAGGGAAATCACGGAGCAGAAGGCAAATAGAGACAACAGAAACGCGATTCGTTGCATGAAGGCTCCTTCGTGGAAAAACGCAGCTTCAACGGGAATCAATCTTTTTGGTTCTGAGTCGCTGGCATTGTACTGCTGGTGAGGGGTTTTGCAAGCGCAAGAAAAATTCATCTGTAAACAACGCGCCAGCTATGATGATGAGCCTTTATGTCACGCTCGGCATTTCTTGTTCCTCGCTTTCCCCAACCCATCGGCACGCCAAAGGTTGATCTTCTTGATGGCGTGGCCGAGTTTTGCGCGCTGAGGACTCATGTTCATCCAAGCATGCCTCAACATGAACGCTCATCGAGAGCTGATTGGGTTGGCGGTGTTCATCGTTATTGGCCGGCGGGATCGCCTTGGGTCCGGCAAGGCAGCCGACGGAAAACGTACTAGCAGCCAGTGCCTGGCATCGTCCCCGGCACCATTAGAAGCGAGAAAGACTGCCAACAGGCAGGCCAGTTACACGCGAGCTTGAATTCCGTTTGTCGAATCATTTGCGGCCACAAGTTGCCCGGATCCGCGTTGTAGACCGTTTGCGCGTTGCCTTGAAAGATGAACCACGCGCCCATCTCAACTTCCTTCTGTAGCTGATCGGGCGTCCATCCGGCGTAGCCGAGATAGACATGAAAAGCTCCAGGGTCTGGTCGAGCCGATAGCGTCTTTTCTAGGAGGGGTTTCGTGGAGATCAAATAAACGTCTTCCAAAACGCGTTCTGCCGATTCCTGTTTGGCCTTGGATCGGAGCAATGCAAAGACAGCGGGAATTTCGACCGGGCCCCCGAGATAGACGGGGTCGGAACGGCTTTTCGCCGCCTTGAGCTGGGCAAACACTCGCGAGAGCGGAACGTCCGTCCGCCGGTTGAGCATCAGTCCGACTACGCTGTTGCCGTCGTAGTGAACCAATAAGACCACGGTCTTCGCAAAAATCGGATCGGCAAGATCACGGCTCGCCACCAGCAATTTCCCGAGGCCGAGATCCTTGGGGTTCTTGGTTTGTACGGGAAGAAAAACCGTCTGCGCCGTTTCGCTTTCGGTGCCGAACACCGAATGAGATCGGACTAGCTGGTTCACCGGCCGGGCCACCTGCGACAGCAGTTCATGAACCGCGAGTTCACTAGGGTGCAGCTGCGAATTCGCTCTCACCGCATCGAACTCCGTGAGGTGAGCCCGCACCGTTTTTACGGCAGGGAAGATTACAATCGTGGCCAGAGTCGCGAAACAGCATAATTTGCGCAGAGACATCGCTACTCTCTTCCCACCAAAATCGCTTTTCTATTCCGGATACCCTCCCACAGTGCAACCACAAGGCCCAGCAAAATCAGTAATCCTTAAGGTTTGGCCAGTACGTGAAATGAGCGCGCCGGTCACGCTCATTCAGATTGAGCTCGCGCTGTCTTACTGCCAGGAAACATGAGGGCCCGTATTTGTTCAGGCCCTCCATCACGTTGCATCAGTCGTAAGCCTTATACAAACCAGCACAGGTTTGAAAAGTTACGGCCAATTCTTGACCACGTTGGTGACGTTAGGACTTCCCAAACCCGTAGCGAAATCCCACCCTGGGTGTGCCGGATAAGCCACCTGCAACCGAGTGTCTGAAGTGGAGAGGACACCGTAGCTTTCGCCTTCCGGCAGGTAACAGTCGTTCGTGCCATAGCACGGAACATCATTGTTGCCGCGTGTGACATCGTGGAAAAAGCAGGCACTTGCGATCATGCGTCCCAGGTTCGCGCTACACGCCTGGAGAGCCGCCGAGTTTGGATGGCTTGGGCTTCCGTACTCGACCGCAGCCAGCGCATAATAGCCCGGCGCCGGATTGCCCTGTGGTCCGCCCGCACTCTGGTTGATGAGAGCCTGGATGCTCGCAAATTGCGGAGCGCTGAAGGAAGTTCCGCCTGCACTGTTGAAGAACACATCGACAGGATTGTTGTAGTCGCACGGTGCGCCGCCTTCGGTCGCGTCCGACATACAGAAAACGACGGCGTGATTCCAGAAGCCGTTGGAAGCAAACAAGGAAACATCGGGCAAGTCGCGCTTGCCGTCGCTCGGAATCCCGTAAATTTGCGCTTGCCAGTACGGCTTGTCATACACAAAGCTGGGGCCTCCGCTGCCGCCGACGATATCGAGGAATCCTTCGCCGGTCGAACTGTTACAGAAGGAAACTCCGTTGGTATAGCCGAAGTATTGGTACAGCACGCTGCCAGCGCAAGAGTCGTTCCACGTCATTTCCGGAACATAAGACTTTGCAGACTCCCACCCGGAACTGTTTGTCCTTGTCCAATACGTCTGGTTCAGACCGTCCACGGTATCGGCGAAGTCTGTGCCGCCTGCGGCAAAGTTGTAGGCAGTCGAGGCCAGCCCATTTACTGCAATGCCGTTCGTTGCATATTGCGCGAGATCAAAATTGTCGCAACCGGCGGCAGATCCGTCGCCGGCTGAGACAAACACCGACACGCCTTCCGCGTCCGCTTGTTGCCAGAGAGAATTGATATAGGCGTTCGCGCTTGGCCCCTGTGCAGCTTCGCATCCACCGTAGCTGAGACTCATGATCGGCGGCGGAGTTTTCTCGTCGAGCAGGTTTTGTGCTGCAATGAACGCTCCGAAATTCGTTGTGCTATTCGCGCACGACGCGAGTTCAACGTCGGCATCAGGAGCCACTGCGCCCGCCCATTCGGCATCGAGGGCAGCTTCCCCCTCCGCACCGTTCCTCCCGGGATCGGCGCAACCCGGTCCGGGATGAATCTGTTTGAATCTTCCTGCGTGCGATGACAGTCCAAAAGCTGCGCGGAAGGTGGCGATGTCAGGCGGCTGCACGTCGGTTACCTCCAGCACCACTACCGTCTGACCCAGACCGGTGACGGGATGGCTCCCGCCATATAACGGCTGCACGTTATAGATCATCGCGAAATCCGCGGGCGCTTCGTCATACTGAATCGTGTTGTCAAAACCGTCTGGACATCCAGTGCACGGGAAAGTGAAGCCTGGCAATTTGTTGGCGACCGGCTTAGGCATGAAATCATTGAGCGAAGCGATGCCCACCACGACCGGCGCAAGAGCTGCCGGGATTTCTGGATCGCTGGCATTCGCGATGTGCCGTTCACCGTCTACGTTGTAGTAATGCATCTCCGTATGGAACGTATCCCGCACCTGGCCGGCGGTGCCGGAAATATCAATCGTCAGTCCAGCCTTGTAGATCGCGTTTATCTGAAAACCATGCAGACTCAGCCAGCGCGCGATCGTGCTGATATCTTGCTGCACGGGTCCGAACTCTTGTCCTAACCGATCGGCGCTGAGCCACTGACGGTAGTTCGCGGAGCGTGGGTTATGCATCGCAGCAACACGCTGTTCAAGAGCTGTCTCTTGCTCCTGACTGCGGCGCAGCACAACATACATGTGAGTCATTGGGAGGTTGTCGGGAACGGGTCCCTGGTCGAATTGTGGAATAGCCAGCGGGTGGGTATTTCCAGTGAGTTGCACCAGGGCAGATTCATCGATCGAAGTTGTGATTCTCGGAGTGGCGCTCTCAGCAGCATTCGCAACCATGCCGATAAGCAGGACCACTGGCAGGAAGAGGGATGCATACAACGAACGGTGTTGAAACATTTCTTCTCCTAATCAGCGTTCGAGACGCGATGCTGGGCTGCAGGGGACAGCCGGTTGGATTTTGACCTCTGGAGAAATCAGCGTGGGTGGAGGAACCCCGCGCCTTTGCATCACCGCAGTGGGAAGAATTCTGCGTCCGGGAGGGGAGCAGCGTCAAGGTTTTCTCCACCGCGATGTGTAAAATTTTGTTGCGGCTGCAATTCTTTGCACACTTTTTGTGCTCAACAGCAAGTCTCGATTCTCTGCACTGACGGGAATGTCAGGTGGAAGGACAGTTAATGGCAAACGAGAGATGTGCTTCCGATTATTGCAGCTTCGCGTACTCGCCTTTGGCCTGTTCCAGGATGGGGATGTCGGAATCGGCGTCTTTCCAGAGGGCGAGGAAATCCTTGTAACCGGCGAGCGCACGCACGCGGGCGGCGTCGGCATCCGCACCTTGCGAGGTTTTCGCTTCTAGGGTATTTGCACGCGCGACGCCCAGATGCGCCAAGGCCCGGTCACTGTTTCGTAGTAACCAGAGGTTATGAATAGCTTCTCCAGCTCACTAACATGTTCCCGCAACTCAAACGCCCTGGTAAAGTACTCGCTGGCCCGCCCTAGCTCGCCAAGGAACTGCTAATCGGCATCTACTGCAAGGTAGCCCATGGCAAACTTCGGATCGAGTTCGATGGCACGTTGATGGTAAGGCAGGGCCGCGGCAGACTGTGTGCGTCAAACGAGCCTTCAGAGGCGACCAGATTGTCAAAGGCTCACGCCTGCCGCCTTACGAGGATTGCCGGACTTCCACTTGACCCATGCTGGCTTCGTACTGGATCATGTAGGCGTATGGACGCTGAACAGACGATTGCCGAAATCGAGTGGCTGGAGCGCCTCTTCGCGGTGCAGGATTCCAGACCGTTGACTTCAAACGACCTGTCGGCTGCGAATCGAAGGCACGACGAAATGCTGGCGCATAGTCCATGGTTTCGGCTCTGGCAGCGGTATGGCGTCTGTTGCCGCCCTCAGTCGCCTGTCGCCCGGCTGGGAGAAATTGAGAACTAGAACTTGCCAACCGGAACCCCTTCGCGATCGCTGTCGTTCGCTTTCGACTCACTTCGCATACTCGTTCCTCACTACCTCGCCCCCTTTCATCACAAATTTCACATGCTCCAGCGTAGTCACATCCTGCAAGGGGTCACCATCCACGGCGATCAGATCGCCCCACGCTCCCTGATCAAAGCAGCCGACCTTTCCTGACCAGCCGAGCAAATCGGCAGCGTTAATCGTGGCCGCCTGGATCGCCTGCAATGGTGTCAAACCCAGCTTCACCATGACGGGAAACTCGTGCGCGTTCAGTCCATGCGGATAAACCGCCGCGTCTGTTCCGAATGCAACTTTGACTCCGCTCGCGAAGGCATGGGCGATGTTCTTGCGCGCGGCCGGCATGACGGCCTTCGCTTTGACCAGCAGGAAATCGGGTACGTGATTTTCGGCGGCATGCTCCATGAACCAATCGGCAAGATAGAGTGTGGGTACCAGATACGTTCCGTCTTTTTTCATCTCCGCGATGTCGGCGTCGTCGATATAAGAGCCGTGCTCGATCGAATCCACACCTGCTTCCGACGCCCAAAGAATAGCCTGCGCTCCGTGCGCATGAGCGGCCACTTTGCGGCCCAGGCGATGAGCCTCGTCCACAATAGCCTGCATCTCCTCCAGCGTGAACTGCGAGGTCTGAGGGTCATCGCCCTTGCTGAGAACTCCGCCGGAAGCCATGATCTTAATAAGGTCCGCACCATACTTTATGTTCTCCCGCACCTGCGCTCGACAGGACCAGGGAGAGTCGCAGATGGACTCGCTCTTGGCGTGATACGCGTAGGGCAGAAGATTTTCATCGGCGTGGCCTCCTGTGATGCCCAGCGGCGGCCCACTTACGAGCATTCTCGGGCCAGGCACATCGCCGGCATTAATGGCATCACGCAGGGCTACGTCGCTGTATCCGTCCGCAGCCACATTGCGCACCGTGGTGAAACCAGCCTGCAACGTGCTTCGTGCATTCTTCGCGCCAGTGAGGGTTTGGCGCGGCACCGCTATTCCGAGTTGCTCATAGCCGAACTTCGGATCCATCGTGAGGTGCGTGTGCGCATCAATCAAACCCGGCAATACGGTGGCATTGCGCAAATCAACTACGTTCGTCCCGACGGGGATCTTGATTTCCGCAGAGTCGCCAATGCTGGAAATTCGGCCTTCGTGAATCAGAATCGTCTGATCGCGCAAGAGCTTACCTGTGTTTACATCGAGGACACGTCCGGCTCGGACCGCGACATCTGTGGCACTTTCCTGCGCAACGATCTGCCCACATAAAGCCAACACGGCGACAGCTGAGACGAGGAATGGAAGCACCCGTTTCATGATTTTCTCCGTACGCGAATGTGAAAAGCGTACGGAAGAATATCAAAACGCGCCCCAAAGGAGTGTCTACTTTCTCGCCGCTTCGATTTCGTCAACAATTCGGTTGAGGTGGTAGACCTTGCGCGTTCCTTCAAGCAAGGCGCGGCTGTCGACCGCTACGGCGCGATTCTTGGCCGCGTCGTATCCGTAGTCTCCCGCGAGCGACGCGCCGGCGAATAAGAAAAGCGTCTCCTTAATACCCAGATTTTTTGTCTACGACATTCAAAAGAGGCTGTGCGCGCTGGAATCGGTCCAATTGCGCCAGGAAGAATCGCATGGAGTCGTCCAGCCAGTCAGGAGTATGGTCGGCGCAGTGTGGCGACAAAAGAACATTCGGCAAGGAATAAAAAGCGTGCCCTTGCGGCAGTGGTTCCTGGTCAAATACGTCGAGCGCTGCCCCTCGAATCCTCTTCTCCAAGAGCGCCTTGATCATCGCCTGCTCGTTAATTGTGGGACCGCGTCCGATATTGATTATCACCGCAGAGTTTTTCATCACGGCGAATTCGGCGTCTCCAATCAGATCTCTGGTCCGCTCCGTCAATGGAAGTGTTACCACCACATAGTCGCAGCGGGAAAGCATTTCCAAACGCTGCTCGGATTCGTAGACCTGCTCGATCAGCGGATCTTGGTCCGACAGTTGCGGGACGTGACGCCTCAATCCAATCACTCTCATTTCCAGAGCGCGAGCTCGGGCGGCGACGGCGCGGCCAATGCTTCCGTATCCCACGATGCCAAGCGTTTTGCCCGAGATCATGGTTACATCAAATTGTTCCCAAATGCCGGCCAGCTGATTGTCAATCATGCGGCGAAAATCTTTCGCGAAGTACAATATCGCCGCCAGTGCAAACTCTCCCAGCGAAGCGCTGAAAACGCCACCGCCGTTCGTGAGGATGACTTCGCTTTCGATAAGCTCGGGAAAGAGCGTCTGTTCCAAACCCGCAGCTCGGGAATGGATCCAGCGTAAGCGGCGCGAAAGCAGAAACACATCACGGAGAAGAGCAAGGGAGCCCGACCAATTCAAAATAACCTCGGCATCCTCCGCCGCGCCTGCGAAATCTCGCGGCGAATCTCCGACTACGATCGTTGTCATTTGGCGCAGTTCCGTCAGGAATGGAATGTTTCTATCGCCCTGGGCGGTCAGGACAAGGACTGGGCTAGGGTTCATGAACTGGTCTCCAGGCAGAACTTACAGGCTACGTCGAGATTGTAACGAATGACTTAATCCTCCTCCGCAAAGCCTTCGCCAGCTGCCAATATCGAAGCTCTGCGCGAGTTGGCACGATGGCGAGACTTATTTTCAAACTGGATTGTTGTTTCAATTTCGGCCGGATTGTATCTGTCGCTTGTTGTGAAAAACGCTCCGGCTCTGCACTACAATTCGTTCCTGATGCTTAGACGAATCGCTGTTTTCCTGTTCGGTTTCTTAGCCGTAGCTGGATCCACGGCGCAACAGGCCCCCAAGTCACTCAAGGCCAGGGCACACGACGCGCTTTCGCCGATTCGGGGCAACCTGGTTGTGCTCGGGCTCAAAGAATCCGTCAACGTCATTCGAGATCGCTGGGGCGTTGCACACATTTACGCGAAGAACCAACACGACCTCTTCTTTGCCCAAGGTTTTGTGGTGGCACAAGACCGCCTATTCCAGATGGAGATATGGAAACGCGCCGGACAGGGCCGTCTTGCCGAGGTGCTCGGGCCATCGGCGGTGCAGCGCGACATCAATGCCAGATTGCTTCGCTATCGTGGCGACATGAAAGCCGAGTATGAAAGTTACGCGCCGGATACGGAAGCAATCGTGCGCGCTTTTACGGATGGCATCAATGCCGAGATACGCTGGTTGACCGCGAAGGATGGTCCGGGCCTGCCGATCGAGTTCCAGCTAGCCGGGTTTCAGCCAGAGCCATGGAAACCGGAAGATTGTCTCAATCGGATGGCGGCATTTTCGATGACCGGCAATGCGTTCAGCGAGCTCCGCGATGCAGAGCTGGTCGCGAAGTTCGGCGTCGAGAAGGCCAGCTCAGTTCTAAGCCTTGATCCGAAGTTAGAAC
>JASHQK010000673.1 GCA_030039195.1 Candidatus Sulfotelmatobacter sp. | reverse complement strand
AGGCGTCGCAGAGTTCGCGATTTTTCGCAGTCGCGTAGTTCACGCCATTGGTCGCGAGCAGCGGCAGATTGAACGAGCGGGCAAGGTCGATGGCGGCGCGGTTGCGGGATTCTTCTTCGCGATGGAAGTGGCGCTGCAGTTCAACGTAGACATTCTTATGTCTAAAGATGCCGACGAGTTGATCGAGTTGTTCTCTGGCCTCGTCAACTCCGCCGTGCGCGAGGGCTGCAGCGAGCAGGCCTTCATCGCCGCCGGTCAGGCAGATGAGTCCCTCGGCATGCTCTTCAAGTTCTTGTGCGGTGACCGCGCCTTCGCCCTTTTTCGCGCGCAACTTCATTTTGGTGATCAGACGGCAGAGGTTCTGATAGCCGGTGCGGTTAGCAATTAATAACGGAAGCCGGAATTCACCACGGGGGCATGGAGACACAGAGGGGTTCTTGGATTTTCTGTTTGATTTCTCTGTGTCGGAGCCTGCCCTGAGTGAAGCCGAAGGGTGCCTCCGTGGTGAATTGAGGATGGTGGAAATCTCTGCGCCGACATGTGCTTTGATCTTGGCTTTGTCGGCGGCGAGATGAAAACGTGGCGCGCCATACACGCCGTCCGTGTCGAGCAAAGCCATGGCGGGCATGCCGAATTGCGCCCCTGCAGCTACTAATTCCTCGGGCAGGGAAGCGCCTTCAAGAAAGCTGAAAGCGGAACGGGCGTGAAGTTCGATGTACATCTAGTTGCCAGTACCCAGTTGCCAGTAGCCAGTAAAAACGCGTCACGGATCACAGATCCACACGAATTTTTATTTTCCGTATCCGTGTTGATCCGTGAAAATCCGTGGCGACATCAGTCATACGCTCCTTCCACAAACCAACCGCCGCCGAGCAGGTCGTGCACGAGACGGAAGAGCGCGATCGATTGGTTGTGCGGCAAGACTTCGTTTTGCACTGCGATATCCCATTCGTCGCGCGACCAAGGATCACGATCCCACCAATCTCCGGAAGAGCGCCACGGGCCAGCCTTCCAGAGCACGTCGCCACGGACGTCTTTTTTTTTCGGACATGTCAAGCGCGCAGGCTGGCCATTTTCCAGCGTGACATCCGCACGAAGCGGGGGACGGAAGCGGCGCAACGCAGTGACTGCGGATTTTTCCTTGCTTGAATCGAAAGTTGCCGCGCTCGAATCCTTGCTGCGTTGGTTTTTAGCCAAAGTTTCACTCACAAATCGCCGCATGCGAAATCCTTGGGGATGATGTGTGTCGAGCAATTCGATCGCGCCAACTTTGCCTTCACCTACCATCCCGGCAATGCGGGCGAGTGTGAGTTCGAGTTTTTCCGGTTCGGGGGATGGCGGCTGAAACAGTCCGCCTTGGGCCGAACGCAGCCGCGCTGGTTCGGCGGCGAGATGAATTTTCGCAACCGGAGCGCCCGGCGGATGCGCCTGCATATCCAGTTGCAGCAGTTTCAGAAAAAGTTTGGGGTCGAGCATGGGCAGAGGGAGGCGCAGCACGCGAGAAAAAATCTGCAATTTTCGATTTTTGGTTTCAGAGCGATCAAATGATTTTTGAAAATCGATTTCCGATTGATAGACAGGATTCAGCTCTAGCGTGAGCCGCAGTTCCTGCGTGGCCAGCGCGCGTGAACCCAGGCGAGCGCAGATTTGTTCCAGCAAGCGATTGAGCAGAAAAGCCAGCGGCTCGAGTAAAACAATGGGATGCTCCAGTTCGATCGCTTCTTCAAACACAAGCGGCTCTTTGATGGGCACGAGCGTGCGCGAAGCGGCGCCGCGCGCCAGCGCTTGCAAGTAAAGCCCTTCCTGTCCCAAACGCTCGCTCAACCCTACTTCGGGCAGCGCAGCCAGCGCGTGCAGATTGTGAATGCCCCAGCGCTCGAGCGTTTCGAGCAGATCGGATTCATGGTTGTCATTTTCAGCATGATTCGGCGAATTCCCCGCCCTGCGAAAATGCCGTAGGGTGGGGCACTCAGACTTAGATCCAATTTCATCCGAAAATAAAACATCCACGGGGAGGGAGCCCAATTGCTCTGCCTCTTTTCCTTCAGAAATCACGGTCACCCCCGAAAATCCGCGGGCGGAGATGAGGGCCGCATCGGGATTCGTAGCAACGGCGACGTTTGCGGTGAGTCCGAGCGTGGCAGCGCGATCTGCCATGGCGCGCGAAATTTCCGGCAATGATCCGAATAACGATTCCATGCCCGCGAGATCGATAAGCGCCGTATCCCATGCTGCGTCTTCCACGCATGGAGAGAACGACTGCGCGCAATCGAGCAAGGCCGCATGCGCCGCGGATTCCTGCAGCGAGGATCGAGGGCGCAGTGCGAGTTCGGAGCAAAGTTCAGCTTGTATCTTTGTCATTCCCGGCGAAATGCCCATGCGGCGTCCGTTTTCATTTACAGCAACAATTTTTTCCAGCGGAGCTTTGCCTTCAAAAATCGCGAGTGCCCGCGCGCGCAGTTCCGGTTCCGCGCGCAACGAGGCGGCGACAGGAAAGTTCGGAACGTAGATGCAGGCAAACGGCATAAAACCAGTAGCCAGTTTTCATCCCCCAGCCCAGGCTGTTCGAGTTTCGAATGTGGCCGAATGTACGGGTTTGCGATCCTGGCGTGAGCGAATCAATTCCACAGTGATTTCCAATCCAGTGAGCAAATGGGAATGAGAAAGTTTTGAACTGGGTACTGGGCGCGGAGTACCGGGTGCTCCAAGTTGCAGCAGCAGCGACGAGCAACTCCCGATGATCGGCTGCGGTTCGATCACCAGCAGGATTGTGGGCGTATGCTCGATGGCGCGGCGGAAGCGAAACCACGTGGTCAACGGAATGCGGCGCGCCGACTCAGGCGCCACATCGGCGAGATCAAGCACGATCAGGCCGAAGCCTCCGCTTTCCAGCAGCAGATCGGTGGCGCGCAGAACCTGCTCCAGGCAATGCTCGTTCGCGCGATTTATTTTTCTCGATTCACTGTTCAATCTTTGATCTACAGAAGAAAAGCTTGTCTCTGTGTCTCTGTGTCTCCGTGGTGGAATGTTTTTTTGTGCTGACGATTCTCCGCACCGCACCCACAACAAGCGATCCGGATCTACGCCCGCCGCTGCAACAGAAAGGGGATCTAAAGCGTCGCTGGCATCAACGAGCGCGCAGCATTCTCCGCGGCCAGTCGCAGCGGCCAGAGCGGCCAGCATCACGCTCGTGCGTCCCGAAGAAGCAGGACCGCAGATTTCAGTGATGCATCCGCGGGGCAGGCCGGCGGTCATGGCGTCCAGGGCGGCGATGCCGCTCGAGACCATCTCTGGCATGGGGCGAATTGCGAACTGCGACGCCGGGGCGATGCTTGCGGAAGGAAATCTTTGATTGGTAATCGCTGATTGAAGATATTCCTGTAGCGGCAGCCGCCCTCGGCTGTCGTGCCGGGCAACGCCCGGCAGTGGGTACGCTGGGCGCACTGCTGTCGAGCTTGGCTCGACTGGACAGCCGACCACCCCACCCCGCGAAAGGCGCGCGGTATGGGGACCCCGTTCGGGGGCAGCTGTCCCTACATCCACACTCACTTCGGGCGCGGATTCGTCATCAAAAATAAAAAAGCGGCCTTGGGCCGCCGAAGTGGAAATCACCGCGGAAGACATAAGTACCTCAAAAATTTCAGGGAGCGCCGGGGCTCGTCTCTTCTGGCTGGGAACCCCGTAGGCGGGCCGGTTTAGTTTCGCTTTTTATTCGCCTTAAGAAATTGTGCTCCTAAGATTGCTTCCTGTCAAGAAAGCGAAGATCATTTTTCTCTAAAAAACATCCTGCTCACCCCACTTCTTCCCATCCGTCCAACCGCAACAGCACCTCGGGTTCACGTGTGCTCACTCCCGAGTTCCAGATCTGTCCAACATCCGGCCTGATCGATCTATGACCAGATCAGCCCTAAGGAGACCGTCATGTCCAGAATCCCCCTCCTAAAGCTTGTTTTCCCCGTTCTTGTCGCCACTCTCTGCCTGTCGTCTCTCAGCTATGCTCAAACCGCGACCGGCGAAACCCTCATGCTCAACCTGCCGCGCGCCAGCCAGCATGCGCTTGTCAGCCAGCGCATCGGCATCACCGACATCACCATCAACTATCACCGGCCTCTGGTCAACGGACGCCAGATCTTCGGCAAAGTCGTGCCTTACGGACAAGTCTGGCGCGCCGGGGCAAACGAGAACACGACCATCAAATTCACCGATCCGGTCTCGATCGAAGGCGATGCACTCGACAGAGGAATCTACGGCCTGCACATGATCCCTGGCGAAAACGAGTGGACGGTGATCTTCTCGAAGACTTCGACCGCCTGGGGAAGCTTCAGCTACAAGCAGGACGAAGACGCGCTACGCGTGACAGTGAAGCCGCAGGCGAGCGACTTTCATAACGCGCTGGCCTACGATTTTGACGATGTCAAGCCCGATTCGACCGTCGTCATCATGCGCTGGGACAAAGTCGCCGTGCCGTTCAAGGTCAGCGTCGATGTGAATGCAATCGTAACGGCCAGCATTCGCGAGCAGATTCGCGGGCTGAATCAGTATTACTGGGAAGGCTGGGATGATGCCGCCGGATACTTCCTCGCCAACAAGATCAATCTCGATGAAGCATTGAAAGACGAAGACCAGTCGATCCAGGCGGAAGAACGCTACGACAATCTCATGAGCAAGTCGAAGATTCTGGAAGCGCTCGGACGGACGCAAGACGCGGCCATGTTCCGCACCAAGGCTCTCGATATGGCCAACGCTCAGCAGCTCTATGTCTATGCGCGCCAGTTGCAGGGAGAAAAGAAACAGGACGAAGCCTTCGCGCTCTATCGCTCGACTGCGAAGAAGTTTCCCGATTACTGGCTCACGCACGTGGGCTTGGCCCGCGCCTACAGCGCGCAAGGTGATTTCGACAGCGCGGCGAAAGAAGTAAAGCTGTCGTTGGCGGGCGTGCCCGATGCCAACAACAAGGCAAGGCTGGAGGACTTCCTGAAGAAACTGCAGGCGAAGCAGGACATCAATCAGTAGAAGAGAGAGAATGACTTGAGAGTGCCCCACCCTACGCGATTTTCGTAGGGTGGGATTTTTAGTCTGCAGTTTCGTTTAACGGCCGTGGCCTCTGCCGCCGAAACCTCGGCAACCGTGGAATCCACCCACCGTGGAAGCCGCTTACACCACCGCCGTGGAAGGAGCCCACATTGCCGCCATGGAATCCGCCCACATGATCTGCGCCGTTAAACGCGCGCACGGCGTTTCCGTGGAAGCCGCGACCAGTTGCCGCCGGCCGCGATCCATCAAAGTGGTGATAACCGCCGCCCACCAGCGGTGCCCGGTACGCCCAGAACGGAGAATAGAATCCCCAGCCGAAGGGGTTAAAGAAGTAACCGTCCCAAAGCATGAAAGTGAATCCGTCAAACCACGGATCCCATAACCATCCCGGTCCACCCCACCATCCAGCTCCCCAATATCCAGGTCCCCACCCTCCGTTGGCATAGTAGAGTTGCGCCGTATTGATGTTTGCCTCCGAGAGATACTTAGCCCAGCGCAATGCTGGGCTTTTCTTTTGTGTGGCGGGGCTTTCTCTAATGCGAATCGTCCGTCGTCGGAATCGCCTGTAGTTGCACGCTCGTGTGATCGCCTTCCGATACCCGCAGTGAGCTGGCCTGCTCTTCGTAATTTTTCAGGAAGTCGGGATCGTAGTAGGCGTCGCCATCAACATTGTCCCACGCGAACAGCGAATACTGTCCGGGAGCGATGCCCCGCAGCGAGAAACGTCCATATTGGTCGCTCACCGTTTTGTGGAAGCGATCGATGCGGGAGCGCAGGCGAAGTTCAGGAGCGGCAACAATCACCGCATCCGCCACTGGTTCGCCTTTCGAATCGGTCACAACCCCCTCCACCATTCCCCCATTCGTGTCGGCGACCAGATCAAGCACGGCAAGGCCGCCATTGACGCTAATCGCCGAATCTTCACTCGCGCGGCCACCGGTAATGATCGATTTCAGAAAATAATCCGCATTTCCGTTCTGCTCGCGCCCGAGGCGTATGTAGTAGTTGCCCGGGGGGACGTTCGTCCATTGAAAGGTTCCATCGCTCGCAATCCGGGCCAGGGGAGAGAAACCGTTGCCGATGCTGAAAGCCGTCAGCGCATCATCTTCCCCGTCAGCGGAGCGAAGTGCAAGAAACATCTGTTGGGGATCGACGCGGCCCGTGCCGTTCGTTGCTCCCTCGAATCGCAAACGTCCGCGAACGGTTGCTCCAGTCTGTGGAGTCAGCCGCAATCCCTCAACATTGTTCGAGACAACCTGCAGCGGCTGGCGGGCCGTCATCGGCACTGCTGCGTCGTCGATCGTCGCAATGATTGTGTACGCGCCCGGAGAAACATCGCGGATAACGAAGCTGCCATCTTTGTGGATCTCAGCATCATTGAACACGGTGTTGAAGTCGTTCGATTCCAGCATGATGGTCGCCGAAGCCCGCGGCGGCACGTTCATTACTGAACCTTGAATGGTCAGCGTGGGACTCGGCGCGAGTGAAAAGTCGAGCGGGAAATCGTCGCCCGCATGCAACTGGATCATCTCGGCCTGGCTGCGGTCCGCTGTCCCGGGATAATACGTCGTCTGGTACGAAGTGGGAGCCTTCTCGGGTCTATCCCCCGCGTTTTGTCGTTCGGAAGCGGCCGGGCTTCCCGCATCGAGCAGGCTCTTGAAATCCGGCGGCGGATTTACGGAAACGTAGTAGCTGCCGGCAGCCAGGCCGGCAATGCGATATTCGCCGAGATCGTTAGTGCGCTCCGATCCTACTTGTTGCCAATGAGCGTGGCCTGAGGAGAAACTGCGGCGCAGCACGGAAACCTCGGCATTCTGCAAAGGATCGCCGTCTTCGTCGGTCACGCGGCCGGTTACGACCGCGGCGGCGGCTAGATGAATCTGAATGTCTTTCAGTTCCTGTCCGCCAGCCAGAGTGAGAATGCGGCCATGACTGCGGCTGCCATTCTTGCCGGCTTCAAGATATCCCGTGCGTTCGGCGAACAGATGATAGCGGCCCGGGACGATGCCTTCGATGCGGAAGCTGCCATCGACATTTGTGACGGAAGTGTAGTTTTCGCCCCCCTGCTGGTTTTCTGCGATCAACTCGATCACAGCTTTCTTTACCGGTTCGCTGCCAGGATCTTTGACTACGATTCCGGCAATCGTGGCGCGAGCCGCAGGCTGCGACGGAATCGCGGGCGTCTGGGCAGCGCAAGGAAGCGCGGCAACGCTCATCAGCAAACTCAGGATGGCGGCACGGGTTGGGTTCATGGTCTGATTGGGCGGGGAGGTGAGCAGACTTCCTGCCAGCCGTAGGGAATCGGCCAGCTTCTCTATTGTATGTGGGAAACCGGCCAAACCCAAGCATTTCCTGCCAAGGACGATGTCTTGAATTCGATCAACCACAAGCACAAGGAGTCCCTAAAACGCTGGTTTCCTTCGTGGTCCTTCGTGTCCTTTGTGGTCAATTGCCTTTGTAGTTTGCTAGGGCACTTTCCGGGGAGTTCCCTTCAACTGTCTTTCCGATATAGCAAATTGCGCATGGCTTCGCGGCGAGCCGCGTTTGCCCCCTTGTCGGATTTCAAAGGATCGGCAGATTTGGAATCCAACGATTCTTCTTCGCTGCAGTCGGGACAGCGATTGGCAAAGCCCGGCTTTCCGGGTTTCAGTTCGAACTCTTCTCCGCAAACCACGCAGGTCTTGATCGGGTAGGTCATTTCGATCCATCCCGCAGACGTCATCCCGAAGCCTCGCGCTTTCACCGGCGAGGCGAGGGATCTCGCGGGCAACGCCGTCAAGCATCGCAGGAAACTAATTCAAGAAATACTGCCGGTACAGCGTGTCCCGCTGTGCCGGACGGAATCCCGCGTCGCGAATGATGCGGCGCAATTCTTCTTCCGTCGTGCAATTGGTTACGCCTGCCGCGCGCACAACATTTTCTTCCAGCA
>JASHQK010000672.1 GCA_030039195.1 Candidatus Sulfotelmatobacter sp. | reverse complement strand
GTTCACGTCATTCTGGGCGAGGTTTGCGGCGCGAATTGTTCTTTTGCCCTTCATTGCCGGAGTCTCGTACGAGATTATTCGCTTCGCCGCGAAGCACCGGGGATCTTTGTTCGCCATGATGACGGCTCCGGGTCTGTGGCTGCAGCGGATCACCACGCAGCCTCCGTCGGACGCGCAGGCGGAATGCGCGATCATCGCGCTGGAGCAGGCCATGTCGATCGAAAAAGAACGCGGCGGCGAATTGGTGATTGCGTAGCGGGCACCGCCCCGAGCGCAAGTTCTCAGTTCTCAGCAAAAATGCATAAAATGAGTAGCAGCATCTGTCTGAGTCTGCCCTGTGCGTTCTGCAGACGTTGTTATACATGGGAATTGGAACTGATAACTGAGAGCTGTTTCTATGTTTGAACGACTTGACCACATTGAAGCGCGCTATGAGGAATTGACGCAGGCGCTGGCGTCGCCGGAGACCATCAATGACTCGGCGAAATACCAGAAGACTGCCAAGGCGCATAGTGAAATTGCTCCCGTGGTGGAGAAGTATCGCGAGTACAAGGATCTGAAAAAAGGCATCGCCGACAGCAAGTCAATGCTGACCGAAGAAAAAGATCCGGACATGCGCGCCTATGCGCAGGAAGAACTCGACAAGCTCGAATCACGCATGGGCGCGGTTGAGGAAGAACTGAAGGTTCTGCTGCTGCCCAAAGATCCCAACGACGAGAAGAACGTGATTCTCGAAATCCGCGCCGGAACCGGCGGAGATGAAGCGACGTTGTTCGCGGCAGAAATCTTCCGCATGTATACGCGATACGCCGAGAGCCAGCGCTGGAAGGTGGAAGTGCTTTCGACCTCCGAATCGTCCGTGGGCGGCCTGAAAGAAGTCATCGCAATCATCGAAGGCAATCGCGTTTATTCGCAGCTCAAGTACGAGAGCGGCGTCCACCGCGTGCAGCGCGTGCCCGAGACAGAGCAGCAGGGACGCGTGCACACATCGGCCGTCACGGTTGCGGTACTGCCGGAGGCGGAAGACGTCGACATCAAGATCGAACCCAAAGATCTGCGGATCGACACGTTCTGCTCCTCGGGGCCCGGTGGACAGTCAGTCAATACAACCTATTCCGCCGTGCGCATCACGCATATTCCCACCAACACGGTGGTCAGCTGCCAGGACGAAAAATCGCAGATCAAGAATCGCGAAAAGGGCATGCGCGTGCTGCGAGCGCGGCTCTACGAAATCGAAATGGAGAAGCAGCAGGAAGCTCTCGCGAAAGAACGCCGCGCAATGGTGAAATCGGGCGATCGCAGTGAAAAAATTCGAACCTACAACTTCCCGCAAAACCGCCTCACCGATCATCGCATCGGATTCACCATTCATCAGCTCGATTCGGTGATGGATGGAAAAATACAGCCGCTGATCGAGGCACTGGTTACGCATTATCAGGCGGAAAAGCTGAAACAGGAAACGGCCAGCGTGGTCTAGGGGAAAACGTGGACGAACCTGTCCGCGAAGTTGGAGAGCAAATGTCCGGACTCGACCTAACGCTCGCCCCGGCTCTGATCGAGCGCTTTAAGGTCAACCTTTCCCGCATCCGCGAGCTGGCCTCGCCACTTACCGAAGAGCAGTTCTGGACCAAGCCCTTTTCCTACGGCAACAGCTTCGGCCATCTGGTCTTGCACCTGACCGGCAACTTGAATTACTACATCGGGGCCCAGATCGCGAATACCGGCTACGTGCGCGAGCGCGAACGCGAATTCACCGACTCCAATCGGGCCTCAAAAGAGGACACTTTGAAGCAGTTGGACGCTGCGGTAGGGATGGTCCTGGAGACGATTCGTAGCCAGTCTGCGACGGACTGGGGAAAAGCCTACTCTGCCGTGGGAACAAGTTGCAGCAATCGCCTCGATATCGTGTTCCAGTGCGCCGCCCACATGCAGCTTCACATCGGCCAGATGATCTATGTTGGGCACGAGTGGCAGAAACAGGAAGCTCCGTAAGCAACCAGTCTAAGAGCCTCCCTTACAGCGAGTCGAACTCTTTACGATTCGCCGTGCATCGTTGTCCATGATGAAATGGCTCTGTGCAATTGAAGATTGCGCTCAACTCGGCGATCCAGCGACTTGCGCGAGACGCGGTGCCTTCGCCGCGCATGAACGCCGAGCTGCTGCTCATGTTTACACTCGATTGCGATCGCGCGTATCTACATGCGCATCCCGAGCGAGAGATGAGCGAAGAAGAGCGGACTCGCTTCGAAGCTGCCTTGGTCGAGCGTGCGCGCGGCGTTCCGGCACAGTACATCACCGGGCATCAGGAATTCTGGGGGCTGGATTTGATCGTCACGCCGGCTGTCTTGATTCCGCGGCCAGAGACAGAACATGTGGTGGAGAGCGTGCTTGAACTGGTGCGCAAAGTTGGCGGCGGCGGACAAGGGCGTCCGGCGAGCGCGGAGAAGATTATCGATGTGGGCACGGGATCGGGCTGCATCGCCCTGGCGTTGGCGAAGGAGCTGCCTGGCGCGGAGATACACGCAACGGATATTTCACTCGAGGCGCTGGAAATCGCGCGCGCCAATGCTGCGCGACTCGGATTCGAAAATCGAATTCAATTTCGCGAAGCCGACTTGCTCCAAGGCTCTGGATTGGAATTCGACTTTGTGGTTTCGAATCCTCCTTATGTGGGCGAATCGGAGGCGGACCAGGTTCAGCTGGAAGTGCGCAAGTTCGAGCCGCGGAATGCGGTTTTCGCCGGAACTACGGGAGTTGAAGTAATTAAGCGCCTGATTCCGCAGGCGCGCGCAGCTCTGCGTCCGGGCGGGTGGCTGGTGATGGAAATCAGCGGGACCATTGCCGAGCAGACGAGCGATTTGCTGCACGATTGGGACGAGGTGTCGATCCTGCCTGATTTACAGTCGATTCCACGCGTGGCAAGGGCAAGAAAGCGACGTTGAAGGTTTTGTTTAAGCGTCATCCCGATGCCCCGCATCCTTACCAGCGGGGCGAGGGATCTCGCGAGTAGAAGAACTGCCCTCGTCTCGCGACCTAACGCCGCACTGCAGCGGGCAAGATTTCCTCGACATCAATGATCTCGGTCGGATAGTTGCCCGTGTAGCACGCCGTGCAATAGTGAGTTGGTTCGCCTTCCCCGCACGCCCGCTTCAAACCTTCCAGCGACAGATACGCCAGCGAGTCGGCGCCGATGTAATCGCGAATTTCGTCGATCGACTTGTTGGCGGCGATCAGCTGGCTTCGCGAAGGCGTGTCGACCCCGTAATAACAAGAAGAAATCGTCGGAGGGCAGGAAATGCGCATGTGAACTTCGCGCGCGCCCGCATTGCGGATCATGCGCACGATCTTGCGGCTGGTGGTTCCGCGCACGATGGAATCGTCGATGAGCACGACGCGCTTGCCTTCGAGCAATGAACGAACTGGATTGAGCTTCAGCTTAACTCCGAAATCGCGCACGCTTTGCCGCGGCTCGATAAACGTGCGGCCGACGTAGTGATTGCGAATCAGCGCGAAGCGGAACGGGATGCCACTTTCGGCGGCGTATCCGACCGCGGCAGTCACGCCCGAATCCGGCACGGGCACAACCAGATCAGCTTCCACCGGAGACTCTTTGGCGAGCTGGCGTCCAAGATTCTCGCGGCTGGTCTGCACGGCACGGCCGAAAATCACGCTGTCGGGACGCGAGAAATAGACGTGCTCAAAGATGCAACTCGACTGCGCCGCGCTGGTGGAATAAAAGCGCGAGGTGACTTCGTCGGGTCCCACCACGATCAGTTCACCGGGTCTGACCTCACGCTCGTAATGCGCGCCGATAAGGTCGAAGGCGCAAGTCTCCGAAGCGAACACGATGGTGTCGCGGCTGTGGCCTTCGGTGGCGGGAATGCGTCCCATAGCGAGCGGGCGAAACCCGCGTGGATCGCGGGCGGCGAAGACGCGGTCGGCGCTCATCATAACCAGCGAAAACGCGCCCTCGACGCGGCGGAGCGCATCGGCAATCGCGTCGGGCAAAGTGTGCTCGCGAGAGAGCGCGATCAGGTGAACGATGACTTCGGTATCGCTGTTGGTCTGAAAAATCGATCCCTGGCTCTCGAGCCGCTGCCGAATACTCTGCGCGTTGACGAGATTGCCGTTGTGAGCGAGCGCGATGGCGCCCTTGTTCGACTGAACCAGAATCGGCTGCGCGTTCAGGAGCGCGGAATCTCCGGCCGTGGAGTAACGCGTGTGCCCGATCGCAATCGAGCCGCGCAGGGGGGTGAGCACGTCTTCCGTGAAGATATCGGCGACCAGTCCCATGGCCTTGTGCTGATGGAGGCTCAAGCCATCGGAACTGACAATCCCCGCCGATTCCTGCCCGCGGTGCTGCAAGGCATGAAGCCCAAGATAGGCCAGCTTTTCGGCTTCGGGGTGGGCGAAGATCGCGACCACGCCGCATTCGTCGTGAAATTTGTCGGAAATTGGCATTGGTTGTTAGCCTTTATCTCCTCGAATTATGTCGGGGCAGCCGCCCCGGCCGGGGTCCTCAACTGGCGCGGTTCTCGCCGGATGGGGTGGTCAGCTGTCCGGGCCGAGCAAAGCTCGGCTATGCCTGTTCTCCTTGAACGCTCAGTCCGCTGCCACCAGCTCTGGATCCGTTCTCAATGCCGATTCCAGCGCGGTCTCGTATGCTTGACTCGAGTCGGACACCGCCCCTGACACGACCAGTCGCCCATCGAGCAAGATCTCGAGCCTTTCCGAAATCGTTTCCCCGATCACGTCGGCGCTCACGCCGCGTTGCCCCGCCAGTTCTTTGATTCGCAAAACATTCCCCGGGTCGCACGAGACGAGAATCCGGCTGGCATCTTCGCCGAAGAGCACGAACTCCGCGGGAAGGCCGCCAGACGCCAGATTCACGCGAGCTCCCACGCCTTTGGGAAACGCCTTTTCCGCCAGCGCGACCGCCAGGCCACCGTCGGAGCAGTCGTGCGCTGACTCGATCAGTCCTTCGCCAATCAGCGCGATGATCGTCTTCTGCAGCTCGGCTTCCTTCTCCAAATCGAGCTCCGGCGGATATCCCCAGAGCGCCCCGAGAATTTCTTTTGCGTATTCCGATGATCCGAACTCAGTCTCTGCATCGGTGATATCGCCGGGCTCGGTGGCGCGCAATAGCACGATCGTGCGTCCGGGCGCGGCGAAGTGCATTCTTGCGGTCTGGTGCACGTCTGCGAGAATACCGACAACGCCCAGCACCGGCGTGGGATAAATACCCTCACCCAAAGTTTCGTTATAGAAGCTGACGTTGCCACCGGTGATGGGGATATCGAGTTCTTCACACGCTCTCGTCATGCCGTCGATAGTTTCGGAAAACTGCCACATGATGTGCGGCTTTTCCGGGTTGCCAAAATTGAGGCAATTGGTCGCGCCAACCGGAGTTGCGCCCGAGCAAGCAACTTTGCGGGCCGACTCGGCAACGGCGTGCATCGCCCCGAGCTTGGGGTCGAGGTAACACCAGCGTCCGTTGCCGTCGAGGGACATGGCCAAGCCGCGCTGCGACCCCTTGATTCGGATCACGCCGGCGTCACCGGCTCCAGGCGCTTCGACCGTGTTCGTCTGCACCATGTGGTCGTATTGCTGCCACACCCAGCGCTTGCCGCAGATATTCGGCGAAGCGAGCAACCGCTTCAACTGCGCGGTGAGGTCCGGCAAGGGCACGACCGGCTGCCCCATCCTAACCGCGTCTCTTGCCGTTAGGGTGGGAACGTTCTCCGGTTTCTCGCGCGGCACCGGAGGCTCCCAGCGCGCCAGAGGCCGCCGATAGAGCGGGGCTTCGTCGGTCAGAGCAGGGTTGGGGATCTCAGCGACGACTTCGCCGTGCTGGAGCACGCGCAGCTTGTTGTCGGTCGTGACTTTTCCGACCTCGACCGCATCCAGTCCCCACTTTTCGAAGACGCGGAATACTTCGTGTTCGCGGCCTTTTTGCGCGACCAGGAGCATGCGCTCCTGTGATTCGCTGAGCATGATCTCGTACGGGCTCATGCCAGTTTCCCGCTGAGGCACGCGGTCGAGCTCGATTTCGATGCCGACGTGGCCGCGTCCGCCCATTTCGCATGTAGAGCAGGTCAGCCCGGCCGCGCCCATATCCTGAATGCCCACGATGGCGCCGGTTTGCATGGCCTCGAGACAGGCTTCGAGCAGAAGCTTTTCGAGAAATGGATCGCCAACCTGAACGTTGGGCCGCTTGGCTTCCGAGGCCTCGCTGAACTCCTCGCTGGCCATGGTCGCGCCGTGAATGCCGTCGCGTCCGGTTTTCGCGCCGACATAAATCACCGGATTGCCTTCGCCGGCGGCGCGAGCGTAGAAAATTTCATTTTTGCGAACCAGGCCGAGCGCGAATGCGTTCACCAGCGGGTTACCTGAATAGCAGGTCTCGAATTTCGTTTCGCCGCCGAGGTTCGGAACTCCGAAGCAGTTGCCGTAAGACGCAATGCCGCTGACCACGCCTTCCACGATCGAGTGATTTCGATGTATCTCTGCCTGTGTCGGCACAGCTTGTGTAGGGACAGCCGCCCTCGGCTGTCCGGCAGAGCGAAGCTCCGCTTTCGTAATGGCTCCGAAGCGCAAACTGTCCATCACCGCGACCGGCCGCGCGCCCATGGTGAAGATGTCGCGCAGGATGCCGCCGACTCCGGTTGTCGCTCCCTGAAATGGCTCGATGAATGACGGGTGATTATGCGATTCGATTTTGAAAGCGCAGGCCCAGCCGTCCCCGATATCGATGATGCCGGCATTTTCTCCGGGTCCCTGCAGCACGCGCTTGCTGCGGGTCGGCAGCCGCTTCAGATGCACGCGCGAAGATTTATACGAGCAATGCTCGCTCCACATCACGCTGAAGATGCCAAGTTCGGTAATCGTGGGTTCACGGCCGCCGAGAAGCTGCTTGATCTTTTCGTACTCGTCGGACGTGAGGCCATGCTGCCGGAGGATCTCCGGAGAAAAAGCAGAAGTCAGAGATGTGGCCATGAGAGGAACTTCTATTGTCGCATTTCAGAGTGCCTTGTTGCACCGAAAACGTAAGCCCCGCCTCTAACGGGCACCCATCGTTCGCTTCCTTCACCCGTTCTGACGCGGATGCTGCCCGATGCGCGACTATTTCGCACTTTTATCGTTTAGTAACGCGAGAAGCTTCCCCAGCATGAAAAGAGCGGAACTGCAAAACAGGCCTTTTGCGACGAAGTAGGTAGGGATTCCCCCTTTGAGGGCTTCGGCTGGCCTGAAGCCATTGTCACCGTTTGCGGCTGCCCATAAGCAAAGCAGCAATACGACGACCGCAAGTATCGGGTTGATGACATTTAGGTAAATTTTCATCGGTGCTCCTTGTGGAATTGCAGCGTTTGTGCCAACGCCTCCGCATTTTAGCCGTGATGATTCCAATCGCACTGTGAGCGTGGGCACATCGTTTTGCGATTGCGGAGTATGAAAGTCCTGCCTTTCATGAGTGTGAGTCGGCCATAGGCCCACAGATTCCGGTAGGATTCAAAGCAGAATGAAATCAATCATCGTCGGCACCGCCGGCCACATCGACCACGGCAAAACAGCGCTGGTGAAGGCGCTCACAGGCATTGATGCCGACCGGCTGGCGGAAGAAAAGCGGCGCGGCATCACCATTGACCTGGGTTTCGCGCACATGGATCTCTCCAGTCCGGCCGGGGAAACTCTGCGGATCGGGTTCGTCGATGTGCCGGGCCACGAGCGCTTCGTCCGCAACATGCTGGCGGGCGTGGGCGGGATCGACTTGGTGCTGCTGGTCATCGCGGCCGATGAATCGATCAAGCCGCAAACGCGCGAACACTTCGACATTTTGCAACTGATCGGCGTCAGCCATGGCATCACCGTGCTCACCAAATTTGATGCGGTCGATGCCGACACGCTCGATGTCGTCCGACTGGAGGTCGAGGAATTCCTGCGCGGCACATTTCTCGAGAATGAGCCGATCGTCGCCGTGAGCTCGTTGACCGGCGCGGGACTGGAGGATTTGAAGCGCAGCATTGTGGACGCGTCCGCCAAGTTCGAGCCGCGGGATTCTGCAGCGCTGGCTCGATTGCCCGTCGACCGCGTGTTTACGATGAAAGGATTTGGAACGGTTGTGACCGGAACGCTGATTTCGGGGACGATTCGCCAGGAAGAAGAGTTGGAGGCATTTCCGACCGGCCGAATCCTGCGGGTGCGAGCCGTTCAGGTCCATGGTCAAAGTGCGGAGGCGGCACAAGCCGGCCAGCGTACCGCGCTGAACGTGGCGGGCGCCAGCACCGGCGATTTGGCGCGCGGAATGACGCTGGCGCCGCCGGAAACTTTTGCGGCAACGAATCGCATAGACGTCCGACTGCGAATGTTGGCGTCTGCGCCGCGCCCGTTGAAGAACCGGGCACGAGTGCATTTTCACTGCTACACGATGGAGACTGTGGCGGAAGTGACTCTGCCCAAGTCGAAGCACGCGGATCCGGGCGAAGAAGTTTTCGCGCGCCTCCGCCTGCCCGAAGCGGCGCTCGTGCTGCCGGGAGATCGATTTATCATCCGCGAATTTTCGCCGGTTGTGACGATTGGCGGCGGTATTGTTCTGGATTCAGCCCCAATCGCTCGGACCCTGCCGGCGCAGAGCGATCTGCAGATTCTTGCCAGCGGAGATCGGCCAGCCATCCTGCGATTTCGAATCGAACGAAATCGACACGCCGGAATTTCTCTCGGCGATCTGGTCAAAGAGACGGGCTGGACCCGACGCGCAATCGAATCGCTATTGGCTAAGGCGGTGAAAGACGGGCAAATCGTCCGCAACGGCGATGTTTTCCTGAGCCGCTCCGCCTGGGAAGAATTGAACCTCAAAGTCATATCGCTTCTGGGCACGTTTCACGAGAGAAATCCACTTTCTGGCGGCATCAGCAAAGAAGAGTTACGCGAGCAAACCTTCTCCCGCGTCGTGACGTTCGACGCCATTTTGCAGGCACTCGTTCGCGAAAAAAAAATTGAGATCGCCAAAGATCTCGTTCGCCTTCCCGGACGCGGAGTGGTGATGAAGGATGAAGAGGCGGATTCAAAGGCAAAAATCGAGGAGGCCTTCGCCTCTGCCGGCCTGAAAGTTCCAGCCCTCGCCGATGTGCTCGCCGGACTTAAAGTAGACCGGGGACGGGCGCAGAAGATTGTGACGCTGCTGTTGCGCGAGAAAATTCTTCAGAAGATATCCGATGAGCTTGTGTTCCACCACAGCGCGCTCGAACAATTGCGACAGCAGGTAAAAGAGCGGAAGATCATTTCTTCGCGCATGGACGTCGCTCAATTCAAGGAGTTGACCGGCGTGAGCCGGAAATACGCGATCCCCCTGCTTGAATATCTGGACCGCGAACGTGTCACCCGCCGCGTGGGCGATGCGCGCGAGATCATTTAGCAATCGTGCACCTACGCTTCGTATCAAGGCACGCATTCATAACCACGGTTCGTATCAGCCCACGCATCCATGCGTGCCG
>JASHQK010000671.1 GCA_030039195.1 Candidatus Sulfotelmatobacter sp. | reverse complement strand
TCTCCCAGCGTTACAGTCGTCATGTCGGAGGGAATCCCGAACATGGTGTTGAGATCACCGAACCAGCCATTGCGACCGGTCTTCAAGTCCAGATCCCAGGCTACCGACTTTCCCGCCATCAAAGCACACCGAAGGCGCTCGTGGGAAGTGCGAGCCTCAGCGACCAGGGCGCGTTGGGTAAGAAACTCGGCGACCATGACCACAAGAGCCAAGCAGAAAACGGCGAGAAACACGGCGGCCAGATGGGGAACATGTGCCCCGCCCCGGAATAGCTCCCATACACCGGCCAACGCGAGAAGAGCCAAACCCAGCGTTGTCAGAAGGGCAACGGGTGGTGTGGAAATCCGAGCCCGATTTGTGGAGAACGAGGAATTTCGATTCACGATGGCCGCCATTTCTGACCATCTGTTGCAATTCAGGAATGAAGATCTTCGCGTGTCAACGACCGCAAAGAACCCAAGAGAGACCCGGCAAGATTTCGATTACATTCTCAGCCTAAGACTTATAAAGTGCAAGCACGATGAGATCGATTGTGTTTTACCATCACTCGAAGGGGATCAAATCTGTCAAAAAATACAGAGGGGAGGCGAGGCGGAACGCACGTGTCCTGTCTAAAAATGCTCGCGGAAAACGCATCAGCTGACCTGGGACCTGGGCTTCGAGCGTGCTAATCACAATGCGGGGCAAAATGCGGTCGCAGGCAGCTAGATAGATAGTGCGATCAGACGGATTTCAAGATGTCGCCGTCCAACCCCTGACTCACAAACTTTTTTCCGCTCATGACGGCGCGAAGCGCAAGAGCCAATTCTCGTGCAGCGGAGGCCTTTATAACATATCCCCAGGCTCCCAAACTGAGCGCCTCGTGAACGATGTCAGGGGAGGATTCCTGGGTGAGAAAGACAATTCTGGCGTTCGGTGCGAGGGTGCGAATGCAATGCGCTGCTTCGAGCCCATTCAGACCCGGCAAACCGATGTCGAGAATAATAAGGTCCGGTTGGAGAGTGTTGGCGCAAGCGACTGCTGCCAGGCCATTTTGTACTTCTCCAACAATTTCGATGTTGGGCTCGTTTCGAAGGTCGGCGCACACATGATCGAGAAAGGGCTGGTGATCCTCTGCGACCATCGTGCGGAACTGCGGAACCAAGGTCGCAGTCGCAGTGTCCATTCTGTTTTGACTCGTGATAATCATCACCCCAAATAATTTCGGACCCTAGGCTATACTCCAAAGAACTCCGCCAGCAATGGCACAAAAGGTCCAGTTCCATTCCCGCTCGGGTGCCAGCGTGTCTGTCTTTTATTACAGGTGCAACAGGTCAAAGCTCAAGCGTCAAGATGCGACATTGTCAAATACGGTTGCACAATCGACCGCCGTATTCGTGGCTTCCCAATCGCAAACACCGCCCTCAGTTGCAAGTCTGGTCGACGGTCGCTGAACCCCTATGTGCGTTTTCTTCGCCACCCACAGGCGAGCGAAAAACAGTTCCCATACTCACGGTACCTCGACAAAATAGAGGAATACATCGAAGGGGTGAATACAGTACTAGTCTTTTCCCATCCGCATGAGATTGCCTAGTATTTTTGCGGAATCCAGCGATAGGACCAATTTGGTTCTTTGTAGCCTTTCGGCCCCTGCCGCTTAGGAAGTGTGACTTTCTCCCTCGGAATCCTTTTCCAGGGTACGACAGTGAGAAGATGAGCAATGCAATTCAGTCGCGATCTCTCCTTGTCGTTGGTTTGAACTACGTACCAAGGAGATTGCGGCGTGTCTGTTGCTTCGAACATCGCGTCTCGGGCGCGTGAATAGTCGTACCACCGTCGGTGCGATTCGAGGTCCATCGGGCTCAGCTTCCACTGTCGCATGGGATCTTCGATGCGCCTCAGGAATCTCCTGTGCTGTTCCTTTTCGCTGACCTCGAACCAGTATTTGATGAGAAGGATACCGTTGTTGCGAAGCAAGTTCTCAAACGCCGGACACAGACGAAGAAAAGTGTCATACTGCTTCTCCGTACAGAAGCCCATCACGTGTTCGACCAAAGCACGGTTGTACCAGCTGCGATCGAAAAGAACCACCTCGCCCGCCGCAGGCATTTCCTTCATATAGCGTTGAGCATACAGCTGTGACTTTTCGCGTTCTGTTGGAGCAGGCAATGCCACATGGCGAAAAACTCTTGGGCTGACTCGTTCGGTGATGCGATGAATCACTCCCCCCTTGCCTGCGGCGTCACGGCCCTCGAACACAACAACGACTCGCGCTCCAGTTGCGGTGACCCACTGCTGCATTTCGACGAGCTTGGTCTGGAGCTTCCGCAGCTCACGCTCATATTTTTTTTTCGACAGCTCAGGTTTTACCTCGGAGCCATGACTCTTTTGCTGTTCTTCGGGCATCTGCTGTTCCCCTTCGCTCTGGAGCTCTAGGACAAACTGAGCCGTGTGGCAATTCTCTGACTGTGGGCACGTGGGCGGAACTGCAACTTCTGTCAGATGCTGTCAATGTCTGTTGAAAGAGAGAAATTTCCACATCAAACAGGGGCTCTTCCAATGACCGCGGTCTGATACTTCTGCCAGTTTTTCCTGTGACGTTTTGCGAGAAGCATGTGCACTGTGGGAGCAATCTCAAATGCGAAATAGGAGAGAACAACCCGGCACCGTCCTGATGCTGCTGCTTCTTTGTGTTGTTCCGCTTAGGGCACAGAATGAGCCCGAGCAGGTAGACCGGCTCAACAGCAATGCTGGATTTACTGTGAGTGCGCCGTTGAGTGAGACGGCGACCTACACCAAGGTCGGTTGGGGCTTGGTTTATGGGGCTGGCTATAACATCAGCAAACATCATTCCCTTATCGGTGAAGTCATGTGGAACTCCCTGGGACCGAGGGACGCCGCATTGGCACCCATACGAGCGGCCCTGCAAGACAGCTCCATTCACGGCCATGGAAATCTGGTGACGCTGAGTGGCAACTACCGACTGCAATTTGAAAGAAGAGTCTTCGGCACTTACTTCATTGGTGGGGGAGGGTTGTACTACCGCGATACAAGCCTTTCCCGGCTTGTGACGGTTGGCAGTTCGGTGACTTGTACTCCAGCCTGGTTGTGGTGGGGATTCAGCTGTTCTTCTGGATCGGTGACGGCGAACCAAACTCTTCGAAGTGCGAGTTCCACCGTGTTCGGCGGCAATGCTGGAGTGGGTTTCACGATCAGGATTCCAGACTCGCGGTACAGCTTCTATGTTGAATCTCGTTATCATTACGCCCCCACAAAAGGCATGCCAACGCGGTTGCTGCCCGTTGCTGTTGGTGTCAGGTTCTAGGTTGTCCGAATTAACCGACAGAATAATGACAGTCAAACTGCTCGTGGTATCTGTGGCGTCTCGGCGGGGCGGTCTTGCATTTCGATAATCCGGAGCAAGGTTACTGTAATGAATGACAGTTCCTCGTCTGGCACAGAGCCCCTAGCATCAGCGAGGATTCTCGGTTGGATGTCGCGGGACCGCAGTGCGCCGCTCCAAAGCTGAGCTTTTATGCGTCCGCGAAGGACGATTCGATAACCCGGCACGGAGGTCCAAGATGAAACGAGCTTTGTTTTCCCTGCTGGTTGGACTCATCGCATGCGCGAGCGTCAGTCTCGCCCAAGACGTCCGTTACAACTTCGACCGGAACACGGATTTCTCACGATTCAAAACCTATAAATGGGTCAAGCTGAAGAATGCTCAGGACCCGGGAGATCTCCTTGATAGACAGATCAAAGCTGTCTTCGATACTCAACTTGCAGGAAAGGGGCTGACAAAGGTAGAGAACGATCCGGCTGATCTCTATGTCGGCTATCAGGTGAGCATCGGACAAGAAAAGGAATTCACGTCCTACAACACCAGTTGGGGGTATGGCCCTGGTTGGTATGGAGGGGGATGGTACGGGTACCCAGGCGGCGGGATGACGACCGGTTCGACCTCCACGATTTACACCGGCCAACTCGTGCTCGACATGTACGACTCTGCAAATAAAGATCTGGTGTGGCGCGGCCTGGGAAGCAAGACCATTGATCCGAAGGCAAAGCCTGAAAAACAGCAGAAGAACCTCACCAAAACGGCGACGAAGATGTTGAAAAACTATCCGCCCGTCAGGAAGTAGCAGCTTCGACAGCGGCTGCAGGATGAACCTATGCGGGCCTCGAAATTGATTCTGCTGATGAACTCGAACTCGTCGCTCATGACGGAGACATTGGTCGACAAGATCAGGGCCTCGGGCAAGTGCGGTGATTTGGTGCGGAAGGTTCCGGAGGGTGAACAAAAACACTACGCCGCCGCTATCTTTGGGGACCTAACAGAGTGGTTGGGCGGTGAAGTGGATTGCGCTCTGGAAGAACGGTACGTAGACCTCGGAATGCACCGAGCAGGACAGGGCGTTCCACGGTTCCAAATGTTCTGGGCGGTCTGCATCGCGCGGGAATATCTCTGGGAGTATGTGCAACAGGAGTGCCTGCACGAAGATCCAGTTGAGTTTTGGGGCGGCGTGATGCTATTGCGCTCCTTAAATACCTTTTTCGACAATGTTCTCTATTTTGCGCTGGTTGGCTACGAGAAAGGTGAGAAGGACGGAGCCGCTGCTTTCTCGTTTCTAGCGGCGAGGCGATCAGCATGAACAGAATGCGAAATCGTCGGATGAAGGGTCGGTCGCCAGCATGTTGGTTGCCGATTCTGGCATTGCTGGGTGCAGTTGGCTTGATCGACACGACATCGAGTTGGGGTTTGGAAGCGGTGCACGTGATTGAGACCACAGAGTTCATTTCGGCATCAGCGTCGCGAGAGGCGCTGTCATCCGAGCCGAAATCCGAAACTGCCGAGCATGGCTTATCGGCGAAGGCGGTTGAGATCGCACGGCCATTCGGTTTTCCAATCACCAACTCGATGCTTGTCAGTTGGGTTGTTGCATTGGGCCTTATCGTCTTTGCTCAGGCGGCCACACGAGATATGAAACCAGTACCCACAAAACTGCAGAACTTTCTCGAATGGCTGGTGGAAGGCTTGTACAAGTTCATGGTTGGAATTATCGGTCCACATCTGGCAGAGCGGACCTTCTGGTTTTTCGCGACAATTTTTCTTTTCATTCTTGCGGCTAACTGGGTGGGGCTTATTCCAGGTGTGGGCTCGATCGGCTGGGGGACGCGTACGGCTCACGGATTCGTTGTCGCACAGCCATTACTCCGCGGCGCGAATGCAGACGTCAACATGACTCTAGCTATGGCGTTGGTTTTTTTCGCCAGTTGGATCGTGTGGTCGCTAAAGGAAGTGGGTCCGTTCGGCTTTGTGAAGGAACTGTTCGCACCAAAAGGAGAGAGCGAGGGTGTGTTGAGAGTGCTACTGATTGTGGTCTTTTTCGCCGCTGGTTGTTTAGAGGTGATCTCAATCCTTTTTCGGCCCATCTCTTTGAGTTTCCGTCTTTATGGAAACATCTTCGCCGGCGAAAACTTGCTGGAAGCAATGAGCAAGTTAGTTCCTGGTTTTGGCTGGTTAGTCCCGATTCCGTTCTATTTCCTCGAGCTTGTGATGGGTTTGGTGCAAGCGCTTGTCTTCACTTTATTAACCGCAGTGTTCACCATGCTCATGTGCCAACACGAAGGGGAGGGCTCGAAGGCGGCACACGCTTAGATAAGTCAACCTTGGACGACGAGTCACTTAGGCGCCGTCGAAAATGAAAGGAAAGCAAACATGATTGGAAATTTGCATGTAGGCCTGGCGGCACTTGGTGCGGCCATCGCAGTTGGTTTGATTGGCAAGTCGGCATCGGATGCTGTTGGACGGAACCCGGTTGCTTCGACCAAGATTTTGGTCCAGTCGATCCTGGCCATTGCCTTCGCAGAGGCGATCGTATTTTACGCGCTATTCTTGGTGAAGTAGCCGGTCGTTTCGTAATGAGTGTAAGGCGGTCAGTTTACAAGATTCGATTGAGAGTCAGTTTATGAATGCCTTGATTGTTCTCACATCCGCTGAGCCAGGTGGGCAAGTGCGGCAGATCGCAAACACCTTCGGGGTCGATTGGCCTCATCTTGTCGCTCAGATCATAAGCTTCACCATTGTTTGCGCTCTTCTCCATCGCTTTGCTTACAAGCCAGTCCTGCGAATGTTAGAGGAGCGTCGGCAGCAGATCGCTGCGGGAATCGCGGAGCGTGAGCGAATCCGAAAAGAACTCGACGAGACTGAAGCCGAACGTCGACGGATCATTCAGCAGGCAGACACCAAGGCAACGCAGATCATCGAGGAGGCTCATGTTGCTGCTGTTCGCCTGCAGGAAAAGGAAATGCAGAAAGCAATCGAAGTGGCGGAACAAGTGGTCGCAAAATCACGGGAGGCGGCATCGTTGGAACACGATCGCATGCTGGCTGAATTGAAAAAAGAAGTAGGGGTGCTTGTCGTTCAGGCAACCGCCTCGGTAACGCGCAAGATCCTCACGCCTGAGGATCAGATTCGCATGGCCGAGGAGACCGCAACCCAGTTGCGGCGAGCCGCCTAGTGACCGTCTGAGGAAAATCATGCCAACTACGGCTTCCCAACTAAAACGAAGCGCAAAGCTGATTTACCGATGGTGCCTCGTGGAGGGGAATCTGGATCAATCCCGGGTCAGGGAGGTTGTAAGACACGTCTTACAGTTGAAGCGTCGAGGATACTTGGCTGTGCTCGGCGAATTCAAGAGGTTGGTCAGGCTTGAACTTGCAAAACACGACGCCAGAGTCGAGAGTGCGGTACCGCTACAGGTCGATCTTCAGACTCGGCTTCGACGGAGCCTTGAAAGTGCTTACGGACCAGATTTAAGGACCCAATTTGCCGAAAACTCAGAATTGATCGGCGGAATTAGAATTCGCGTTGCGAACGATATCTACGACGGTAGTGTGAAGTCGAAATTAGTGGTGTTGGCAAAAAGTTTCGGAATCTCGAGCGAACAAAACACCGCTCGATAGAGCAGTTAACTCAAGATCGGAGCTCTGCTTGGAGTGAAAGGGATATGGCTGATCTATTAGAGGAACTCGAGTCCCAAATTGCAGGCATTAAAGCCACAACTGCCCGGCAGAATGTTGGAGTCATTCGAGAAATCGGTGACGGTGTTGCACGCGTGGAAGGACTTAGTGATGCGATGCTCAACGAGATGCTTGACTTGGGCCACGGTGTGACCGGACTTGCGCTCAACCTCGAGGAGACCGAAGTCGGGGTCATCGTTCTGGGCGACTACACCCTGCTGCAAGAAGGTGACGAGGTTCGGACTACGGGCAGGCTCTTGCAAGTTCCTGTCGGAATGGGTCTGTTGGGAAGGGTTGTGAATACCCTCGGAAAACCGGTCGACGGCAGAGGACCCATAAAGAGCGACACCTTCTATCCCGTGGAACGGATGGCTCCAGGCATCATTCGCCGCAGATCTGTGAATCAGCCCGTGCAGACGGGCATCATGGCGATTGATGCAATGATCCCCATTGGACGAGGTCAAAGAGAACTGATCATTGGCGACAGATCCACAGGAAAGACCACTATTTGTGTGGACACGATGATTAGCCAGGCCCAGCTCAACAAGGCAGCCGAGGAAAATGGCGATAAGAATTATCGCCCGCTCTATTGCATCTATGTAGCAATCGGCCAAAAGCAATCGAACATCGCCCGGATCATCTCGGTATTAGAGCAAGCCGACGCTATGCAATACACGATCGTCGTGGCTTCTCCAGCGTCGGACTCGGCCACGAACCAATATCTTGCGCCGTTTGCCGGCGCTGCAATGGGCGAGTGGTTCATGGATCACGGGATGGATGCTCTAATTATTTACGATGATCTTTCGAAACACGCGGTCGCCTACCGACAAGTTTCCCTGGTATTGAAACGGCCGTCAGGTCGGGAAGCCTATCCCGGTGACGTCTTTTATCTTCACAGCCGCTTGCTGGAACGAGCCGCACGTGTAGGCGAGAAGTATGGGAATGGATCGCTGACCGCTTTGCCGATCATCGAGACACAGGCGGGCGACGTTTCTGCATACATCCCGACCAACGTCATTTCTATCACCGATGGGCAGATCTACTTGGAAACGGATCTCTTTTACCAGGGCATGCGGCCCGCTATTTCCGTCGGTCTTTCGGTCTCGCGTGTCGGATCGTCGGCGCAATTGAAGGCGATGAAGCAGGTAGCCGGACAACTCAAAGGTGACCTCGCACAGTTCCGGGAACTCGCAGCGTTCGCGCAATTTGGCTCGGAACTCGATGCTAAAACGCAGGCCCAGATTGATCGCGGAAAACGGATCATGGAAATCTTCAAGCAGCCTCAGTACAGCCCCATTCCGGTTGAAGTACAGATCGCAGTGATTTGGGCCGTGCAAAACGGATACATGGATGATGTGCCGGTAGATCGTGTAAAGGAATTCCAGATTAGGCTCACAGAATTTCTTAGTACGCGAAAGGCGACATTGCTGCAGACGATCACAGAGGAAAAGACGATCAGCACTGCGTTGTCGACGGAGCTGAAGGCTGCCAATGACCTGTTCAAGGAAACGTGGAAGTGAGCAGTCAATGTGAATTGCGGAAATTGTCAGTATTCGATCGAGATTAGCTTGAAATGAACAGTCCTCGCGACTTGCGCCGAAGAATTCGATCCGTCAGCAGCACTGCGCAGATTACCAAGGCGATGCAGATGGTGGCAGCGTCGAAGATGCGGAGGGCTCAACAATCCGCGCTTGCGGGCCGGCCGTTTGTCCAGATGATTTATCGAATCCAGCGTGAGGCAACGAGCCGCATCAGAAAGTTCAAGCATCCGTTGTTAGAAGTCCGCAAGGCCGAGCGGAGGGCCGTAATTGTTTTGGCCGCCGACAAGGGCCTGTGCGGTGCTCTTAACACGAATCTGTTTCGTCTCGCTGCCGAGTTCGATCCCAAAACGACCATCTTTATCGCTGCAGGCAAAAGGGCGGCACAGTTCCTCGCCCGCACACACCGGCAACTTGTCGCCGAGTTTAGGTATGCGGACACACCACAGTTTACAGAAGCACGCGCCATTTCTGCATTTGCCCGAGGGTTATTTTTGAAGAGAGAAGTTGATCAGGTGCAGATCATTGCAACCCGTTTCGAGAACACGCTGACGCAATACCCCCTCTGCCTGGAGTTTCTGCCGGTCGGCGAAATTAAGGCCATAAAGATCCCCGGTGCGAGAGCGGAAGACGAACTGGCTGCCGACACAGGCGAGACTCTTTTCGAACCGAGCCCGAAGGCAGTGCTCGAGTATCTCTTGTCCCACTATTTGGATATTTACGTCTATCAAGCCATGTTGAATGCAAAGGCAAGTGAGCTGAGCGCCCGCATGGTGTCTATGAAGAACGCAACTGATAATGCCGAGAACCTGATTCGGGATCTGACCTTGGAATACAACAAAATCAGGCAGGGAAACATAACCAAGGAATTGCTTGAGATCGCGGGTGGTCAAGCGGAGTGAGGCGAACTATGTTGCATCAGACTCTGGAGTCTGTCACGAACGGGCACACGGGAAGAGTCGTGAAGGTGCTAGGGCCCGTTGTTGACATTGAATTTCCCGAGGTGCTGCCCGGGATCTACAACGCTCTGACCTGTAAATATAAGGTCAACGGGGAGCCCGTAACCACTGTGCTTGAGGTGCAGCAGCACTTGGGAGACCGGTGGGTCCGGGCAGTGTCGATGTCGGGAACAGAAGGCCTGAAACGCGGATTCGAGGTCTCAGATACGGGCAAACCTATCTCCGTTCCGGTCGGCGACGCAGTGATGGGCAGAGTCTTCGACGTGACCGGAAATCCGGTGGACGAACGAGGACCGGTCGCGGCTGAGAAGTACTATCCCATCCATCGTGGATCCCCCCCTCTCGTCGAACAATCGACCTCACCTCAGGTACTGCCTACCGGGATCAAGGTCATCGATCTCATCTGCCCATTTCTCAAAGGTGGAAAGGTTGGTGCATTTGGCGGCGCCGGAGTCGGGAAAACCGTCGTCATTATGGAGTTGATTAACAATATAGCCAAGCTTCACGGTGGCGTGTCTGTATTCGCGGGCGTTGGTGAGCGTACCCGAGAGGGAAGCGATCTATATAAGGAAATGTCCGAAGCTGGCGTGATTCGCCAAGATGACCTGTCCAAATCAAAAATTGCTCTAGTGTACGGACAGATGAATGAGCCGCCGGGAGCTCGTCTCCGCGTTGCACTCGCTGGACTGGCCATCACCGAGTATTTTCGCGACGAGAGGAACCAGGATGTCTTGCTGTTCATCGACAACATCTTTCGGTTCTCTCAGGCTGGTTCCGAGGTCTCCGCTCTGCTTGGCCGGACTGCAAGCGCTGTCGGTTATCAGCCGACTCTTGCGGCGGAGATGGGTGCACTCCAGGAGAGGATTACCTCTACAAAGAAAGGCTCGATCACTTCTTTTCAAGCCGTCTACGTTCCTGCCGATGATCTGACGGACCCGGCTCCCGCCACTACATTTGCTCATCTGGATGCCACGATTGTTCTCGAGCGCTCGATTGCGGAGCTTGGCATTTACCCGGCAGTGGATCCGTTGGCGTCGACTTCGCGGGCGCTCGCATCGGAAATTGTGGGCCAAGAGCACTACGACGTTGCGCGGGGAGTGCAGAAGGTTCTCCAGCGTTTCAAAGATCTTCAGGACATCATTGCAATTCTCGGTATGGACGAACTCTCGCCAGAGGACAAGCTGACCGTCTTCAGAGCACGAAAGATCCAACGATTCCTCAGTCAACCTTTCAGCGTTGCGCAAGTTTTTACTGGTCGCGAAGGCAAACAAGTTCCTGTTACTGAAACCGTTCGTGGGTTCAAGGAAATTCTCGAGGGAAAGCACGATGACGTGCCCGAAGGAAGTTTCTACATGAAGGGCGCGATCGAAGAGATAAGACAAACCTGAAGTAAGCGAGCTCTTCCTCGCTGAGCGCAAGGACTCAGATGTCTATGACGATCAGGTTAGAGATCACTACACCAGAGGCCATGGTGTACTCCGAAGATGTGGAAATGGTTACGCTTCCCGGCGTCGATGGCCAAATGGGAGTTCTGCCCCAGCATACTCGTCTAATGACTTACATGGTTCCTGGAGAATTAATTATCCGAAAGGATGGTCATGAAAGCTACCTAGCCATAGGAGAGGGATTGGTGGAAGTTACAAATTCACGGGTTTCTATAGCCACCAACATGGCCGTGTCGATAGAAAAGATAGACGAGGCAGCCGCCGAGGAAGCCCGGCAGCGCGCAGCTGCTCGACTTCGCGAAAAGTTGTCCTCCGAGGAGGTTGCCTCAGTAAATGCCTCGCTCGCGCGGGCCGTGGCACAACTGCACGTCAAGCGGCGCCGGCATTGAAGCTCTTGGCAGCATGTCACGGCCGTACGCCTAAGTCTGAACTCATTCGCAAGGAGAGAGTTATGAATCCAGTCGCGACCATTCTGGAAACGTCTACCTACACAAAAGACATCGGCTCGCTAAGCGCGTATGGCGTCGCACGGTCCACCGTGCCGGGAGCACCTCTTGATGCGGAGGAACTCCGCAAAGTGCATGCCTTTTGGAGAGCCTGCAATTACTTGATGCTCGGGATGATCTATCTCCAGGACAACGGTTTGCTTAAGGAGCCGTTGCGGCCAGAACACATAAAGAACCGCCTGCTCGGGCATTGGGGATCAAGTCCAGGCCTGGCATTTCTTTATATCCACTTCACCAGAATGATCAAGAAGTACGACTTAGATATGATCTTCTTGGCGGGGCCCGGACATGGTGCTCCAGGTGTTCTGGCTCCGGCTTATTTGGAAGGCACGTATTCTGAGGTCTATCCGGAAAAGAGTGAAGATGAAGAGGGTCTGCGTGCTTTCTTCAAACAATTTTCGTTTCCCGGAGGAATCGGCAGCCACTGTACGCCTGAAACTCCAGGGTCCGTCCACGAAGGTGGCGAGCTTGGATACGTGTTGTCTCACGCCTGCGGTTGCGTCTTTGATAATCCGGATCTGATTGCACTTGCTGTAGTCGGCGATGGCGAGGCGGAAACCGGTCCTTTGGCCACGTCGTGGCACATCAACAAATTCTTCAATCCGATTCGGGATGGCGCCGTTCTGCCAGTCCTGCACTTGAACGGATACAAAATCAACAACCCCACTCTGCTGGCGCGTGTGAGCCACGAAGAATTGGATAGCTTATTCCGCGGCTACGGCTGGACTCCCTACTTCGTCGAGGGTTCTGAACCGGAAAGCATGCATCAGGCAATGGCCACGACCGCCGAGCACTGCATTCAACAGATCAGGGCAGATCAGCACGAGGCTCGTAGCAATAGCAACCCGACTCGTTTTCGCTGGCCGATGATTGTGCTGCGTACGCCGAAAGGCTGGACTGCTCCCGAGGAAGTTGGGAGCCACAGGCTCGAAGGGTTCTGGCGATCCCATCAGGTTCCGATGGCGGACGTGAAAAAAAATCCTGAGAGTCTTCGCAAACTGGAGCGCTGGATGCGCTCCTATAAACCTGAGGAACTTTTCGATAAAGCGGGAAAACTGTTAGCCGAACTGAAAGCATTCGCTCCGACCGGAACGCGCCGAATGAGCGCAAATCCACATACAAATGGTGGCGTTTTGAAGAAGCGATTGCGCATGCCCGACTTTCGCGATTATGCCCTGTCTATTGAGAAACCGGCGCTGACCGAGGCCGAGAACACACGTCCTTTGGGCTGTTTCCTTCGTGACGTCATGAAGCTCAACATGAACAATTTTCGGGTCTTCGGCCCTGATGAGAACACTTCCAACAAGCTGGACGCCATCTATCAGGTCGCCAAGAAGTTTTGGATCGCAGAATATTTTCCCGAAGACGTAGATGGAAGCGAGCTTTCTCCCGATGGTCGCGTTATGGAGATGCTAAGCGAACACACGATGGAAGGAATGCTGGAAGGCTACTTGCTCACGGGACGACACGGCTTTTTTTCAACGTACGAGTCTTTTGCTCATGTGATCGATTCGATGTTTAACCAGCATGCAAAATGGCTGTCGATATGCAATCAACTGTCTTGGCGGCAAAAGGTTGCTTCTCTCAACCTGCTTATTACATCGACGGTGTGGCGCCAGGATCACAACGGATTTACACACCAGGATCCGGGATTCCTCGATCTGGTCGTGAACAAGAGCGCGGAGGTCACGCGCATCTACTTGCCTCCCGATGCCAATTCGCTGCTATCTGTCGCGAATCACTGTTTGCAAAGCGAGAATTACGTCAACGTGATCGTCTGCGACAAGCAGATGCACCTGCAATATATGGATATAGATGCAGCTGTAGAGCACTGCACAAAGGGACTCGGAATCTGGGAGTGGGCCAGCAACGATGAAGGAAACCAGCCGGACGTGGTCTTTTGTGCCGCAGGGGATATTCCGACGCAAGAGGCCTTGGCGGCAACTGTTTTGCTGCGGCAAGAGTTTCCCGACCTCAAGATTCGCTTCATCAACGTGATTGACCTTTTCAAACTGCAGCCGAGGAGCGAACATCCTCATGGGTTGTCCGACCGCGACTTTGACTCTTTATTCACCGTCGACAAGCCCATCATCTTCAATTTCCACGGATATCCTTGGCTCATCCACCGTCTTGCATACCGTCGCACGAACCACCACAACATGCATGTGCGCGGTTACAAGGAGAAGGGAAATATCAACACCCCTATGGAGTTAGCAATTAATAATGAAATCGATCGCTTCAGCCTGGCGATAGATGCCATCGACCGCGTCCCAAGGCTCCAGGCCCTTGGAGCCCATGCAAAAGAACGCTTCCGAAATCTCCAGATCCATTGCCGTAACCACGCATATGAGTACGGAATCGATGATCCTCAGATCATGGAATGGCGATGGCCATACTAAGGTTTGAGTAAGACTCTAAAGATTCGAAGACTCTCAAACCATCTGGAAGTGCGCCTTCTATCAGCGCGTTCAGTCTGCCCATGTGATGAATCGCTGCTGCTGCACTGTTACTGCTAACAGTTCCAACTTGGATTTCTTCTGGGTACTCTCGCTACAAACCGCAGGCCTGACGCACTCCTGCTACGGACCCTGCAGTGAAACGGGTTCTGGCCGGTGACGTTCGGTACATCAAAGGTGGTCAGATATGCGATATTGGCGAATTGTCGCAGGATTGGGTGTGCTCCTGGGCTTTGCCTTTGCAGTAGGATGTCACGGCTTTTTTGTAGATCCAGTCCTTATCAGCATGACTGTTGGGCCGTCGGCGAACCTACAGACAGGCACGACGGTGCAAATGACTGCTGTGGGCACCTATAACGATGGCACAACCAACTACCTCAGATCAGGGGTCTACTGGAGCAGTGGTACGCCGACTGTTGCTTCTGTTAACGCATCAGGGCTCGTGACCGGGGTTGCGCCAGGCCAAGCTGTTATATCTGGTTCATACGAAACGGTCACTGGGAGCGCGACCCTGACCGTAACCCTCAGTGGGCTTACATCGATTCGCGTAACGAGTTCCGATGGACTCTCCAGCATTCCGTACGGAGACACCGAGAGCTTTGTGGCTACCGGCACGGCGAATGGAGAACAGGTCAACATCACCAATTCTGTTAATTGGAGCACGAACCCTCCCTCTATCGACAATGTGAGCATCACACAAGGTGGCACACTTCTCACCACCTCTGGAGGAAGTTCGACCGTCCAGTTTTTCGTGATCGCAACC
>JASHQK010000670.1 GCA_030039195.1 Candidatus Sulfotelmatobacter sp. | reverse complement strand
CCCGACGCGCGGCCCACTCAACCCCGCTTTGGCTTGAGTGGGAACTTCAGCCTCGCCAGTCTTTTTCCACAGCTCTCTTTTTTTCGATGTGACGCATAACCTTGACTCTGGATACAGAAATAGAACAATAGAGTCATGCTCGCGAGTTCTCCAACACGACCACCAGTCGTAACCCCGCGCCCCTCCCTCGAAAACTCATCTAACTCTCTGATTCCAAAGATATTATCTGCAACCCTCATAGAATCAATATTTTGCCTAAATCCAGGCCGATCTGCCCCGCTTAACTCCTTTGAACCCAATAATTTACGTTTCGCGTGTAAAAAAATTGTGGTATGTACCTCCGGTCAAGACATGGCTCGCGCAGATATCGCAAATCGCACATTGCATGGTGTGCAGTGACTGAACGAATCAAAATCATCGGCGCGGGATTAGCCGGCTCGGAAGCGGCCTGGCAGTGCGCCCGGCGCGGAATCGAAGTGGAATTATTCGAGATGCGCCCGCTACACCAAACGCCAGCGCATCAGACCGACAAATTCGCCGAGCTGGTCTGCTCGAATTCGCTGAAATCCGACAGCGAGAATTCCGCACCCTGGCTGCTGAAAGAAGAGATGCGGCGCGCCGGATCGTTGCTGATGGAAATCGCCCGCGAGTGCGCTGTTCCAGCCGGGCACGCGTTGGCCGTGGATCGGGTTGCATTTTCAGCGCGCGTCACGGAAGCCATTTCCCGCGAAACCCATATCCGCGTTCGTCGCGAGGAAGTCGATGCCGTGGACGAAGACGCAGACCTCACGATCATCGCCACCGGGCCGCTTACCTCAGCTGCCTTGGCAAAGGAGATCGCTCGGCTGTCTGGCACAACTGAGAGGCTGGGGACGACCGATTCCGAAAACATTTCGAGGACAAGAGTGTCCGCGCCACATCATCTGTATTTCTACGATTCGATCAGCCCGATCGTCGAAGCCGATTCGATCGACATGTCGCGCGTATACATGGCCGCGCGTTACGACAAAGGATCGGCGGACTACATTAATTGTCCGATGACGAAGGACGATTACGATCTTTTTTATGATGCGCTCGTCGCCGCACAGTCAGCGGAAGCACGCGACTGGGAAAATCTGAATTATTTTGAAGGATGTCTTCCCATCGAAGAAATCGCTCGCCGCGGGCGCGATACGCTCCGCTTTGGGCCGATGAAGCCCGTCGGGTTAAAGGATCCGCGCACAGCCAAGATGCCGTATGCCGTGGTCCAGTTGCGCCAGGAAAATCTGCGGGCCGACTCTTACAATCTGGTCGGATTTCAGAATCATTTGAAATTTGGTGAACAAGCTCGCGTGCTGCGCCTGATTCCCGGCTTGGAGAACGCGCGGTTTCTTCGCTATGGGCAGATCCATCGCAACACCTACATCAACGCGCCTGCATTGCTCCGCGAAACGCTCCAGATGAAGGCGCATCCGCGGGTGCTGTTTGCCGGCCAGATTTGCGGCGTCGAGGGATATGTGGAGTCGATTGCAACCGGGCTGCTGGCCGGCATCCACGCCGCCGCGCTGGCAACAGGGAGTGAGAACATGCCGGCTCCGCGACCCTCGGCGTTCGGATCATTGACGCATTACATCACCCATGCAGATCCGCGCAACTTCCAGCCCGCGAATATCACTTTCGATCTCCTGCCAGTATTGGAGAGGATGGTTCGAGATCGCAAAGAGCGCCATCGATTGCAATGCGAACGAGCCTTGCGGGAATTTGACGAGTGGATCGAACAGAACTGTCATAGGACTATTGCGGTATTGCGAAACGACAAGCTGGCTTGACGGAAAATTGGCATTGTCTGAAACAGAATGATCGGAGCTATAATTTCCTCGCACAGGAGGGCCTTATGTATCGTACCTACCTTCTGGTTGCCACCATGGTTCTTTGCGCCGCGGGGGTGTTCGCTCAGGACCAGCCAGCAAAGAATTATTCAGCTCCGGCCATTGCCTCAGCGTCCGATTCCGCGGTGCCGGCAAATGCCGAACCGTGGCGGATTATTCCCAAGCAGTCGCAGGAATCGAATCTACCTTCTTTGAGCACGAATCTTCTGAATACGCCAACGCAATCCGTGGATGATGACGGCAGAGCTCCGATGATTTTGCCAGGCCCAGATTCAAAATTACGGATCCACATTCCGTCGAACGGCTATCCGATCGCTCTGCCGAGCGACAGCGTTTGCTACTACATCCGCAGCTATCTGGTCGCGCGCGATTCGAAGGATTCCGACTCGACGCATCTGGTCGGCGCTTCAACCTGTCAGCCGGCGGCGCGCTACCGTGTCAAGACAACCGATCCTATGCCGTATGTAATCCAGCCATAGAAGGACGGATTCATCGGCGAAATTCACAACCGAAAAATGTCATTGGAAGTTTCTTTAAAAACGTATTGCGGGCGGCGACGAACCTGCCAATCCAAGGCGATTGACCACAAAAGTTCGCACACTATCGAACGCGCTCGCGAAGAGCTATGGTGAACGTCTGATGCGTCCAGTTTTCGTGCTCGCATCGGCCTGCAGTAGAATCATGAATTTGCTCTTGTACTGATAGGGGGGAATGTATGGCGACAACGACAGTGGTTCCAAAAGCTCGCATCTCCGGCGGAAGTTTCCTGCTGGAATCGCGGCAGCCCGACGAAGTTTTCACGCCCGAGGATTTTTCTGAGCAGCACCAGTTGATCGGCCAAACCGCGGAAGAGTTCGCCGTCAACGAAATCCTTCCCAACGTGGAGAAGATCGAACACAAGGACTTCTCCGTCACCCGCGATCTGCTCAAGAAGGCGGGAGAGTTGGGACTGAGTTCCGTCGAAATTCCCGAGGTATACGGCGGCCTGGAGATGGACAAAGTCACGGCCGCAGTGATCGCCGACCACATTGCGAAGTACGCAGGTTTTGCCACGACCTGGGGCGGACACACCGGGATCGGCACGCTGCCCATCGTTTACTTCGGCACCGAGGAGCAGAAGAAGAAGTATCTGCCGCGCCTGGCTTCGGGCGAAATTGTCGGCGCGTATGCGCTATCGGAATCGACCTCGGGCTCCGACGCGATGAATTGCCGCGCGCGTGCCGCGCTTTCGGCCGACGGCAAGCACTACATCTTAAACGGGGAAAAGATGTGGATCACCAACGCCGGCTTTGCCGACCTGTTCACGGTTTTCGCGAAAGTGGATGGCGAAAAGTTCACGGCATTTCTGGTCGAACGCAACTTCCCCGGATTTTCAGTCGGCGCCGAGGAGCACAAGATGGGCATTCGCGGATCATCGACCTGCCCCATCATCCTGAATGATTGTAAAGTTCCTGTCGAAAATCTGCTGGGCGATATCGGCAAGGGACATCTGATCGCTTTCAACATTCTCAACATCGGACGATTCAAACTCGGCGCCATGTGCGTCGGCGGCGGCCGCGTCTCAACCGAAAACGCGATTGGCTACGCCAAGCAGCGCAAGGCGTTCGGCAAAGTTATTGCCGATTTTGGATTGGTGCGGGAAAAGATCGCGAACATGGCGGCTTTGCTCTACGTGGGCGAGTCTCTGGTCTATCGCACTGTGGGAATGATGGACAGCGC
>JASHQK010000669.1 GCA_030039195.1 Candidatus Sulfotelmatobacter sp. | reverse complement strand
TGAAATGCGGGACATCACGAGCGAGATTGTACATGGTCCGGAGAAGGTCAAAATCCCCTGCCTTTGTCCCACAAAGAACGTCGGACAAGAGCGGGGCCCTTCTTAGTAGGCTTTGAGGCGGCGGGATTCGCGGACGACGTCTTCGACTTTCGGCAAGTAATGATGTTCCTGCGGCGGTGAGAAGGGAATCGCGGAGTCGAGGCCGGCGATGCGGACTATTGGACCGTCGAGCGAGTCGAAGGCTTCTTCGTTGATGATGGCGGCGATTTCGCCGGCAAGGCCTCCAGTGCGGGAATGCTCGTGAAGAATGATCACCTTGTTCGTCCTCTTGACCGTCTGCGCGATGGCTTCGCGGTCGATGGGGACGAGCGAGCGCAGGTCGAGGATCTCGAGATCGATTCCTTCCTTGCTTAAAATTTCTGCCGCTTCGAGCGCGGTGTGGACCATGGCGGCATAGGTGATCACGCTGAGGTCGCGGCCTTCCCTTGCGACGCGCGCTTGACCGATCGGGACGATGTAATCTTCTGCCGGGACTTCTTCTTTAATTCTGCGATAAAGATATTTGTGCTCGAAAAAAATACAGGGATTGTTGTCGCGGATGGCGGCTTTGATCAGGCCTTTGGCGTCGTAGGGCGTGGCGGGGCAGATGACTTTGAGCCCAGGATTGTGAACGAACCACATCTCAGGATTTTGCGAGTGGAACGGGCCGCCGTGAACGTAGCCGCCGCTGGGGCCGCGCAGCACGAGCGGAGCGGGCGCGCCCCAGAGATAGTGCGTTTTGGCGACCATGTTGGAGATCTGGTTCATGGCGCAGGGGATGAAATCCATGAATTGAAATTCGGCGACCGGACGCATGCCGGTGAGCGATGCGCCGAAGGCCGCGCCGACGATGGCAGATTCGGCGATGGGCGTGTCGATGACGCGCTCGGGGCCGAAGCGGTCGATGAATCCGTCTGTGACTTTGAAGGCGCCGCCGTAGATGCCGATGTCTTCGCCCAGGCAGAAGACGGTGGGATCACGCTCCATTTCTTCCCAGATTCCCTGGCGGATGGCTTCGAGGTAGGTGAGCTGCATAAAATCAATTCAACTTCTTTCCCACAGATTTACGCGGATCAACGCGGATACTGTCATTTCAAATGCGCGGCGGCTTCAGTTTCTTTGTACGCCGCGGCTCCCTTCTTCACTTTCGGCATGCCGTACTTGGGCTTGATTTCGTGGCAGCCGTTTTCGCAGAAGACTCCGCCTTCGGCTGATTCCGGCGTCGGCATTGGGGAGTTCACTGCGACTTCACGTTCTTCCTCTATAACCCGCTCCACTTCGGAGATCAACTCAGCGATTTCGTGGCCCGTCAGCCATTTTTTGTCTTTCAGTAAATAATTTTCGAAGCGGGCGATTGGATCGCGTTTTTTCCAGAAGTCGAACAGCGGCTTCGGGACGTACGACGCAGCGTCGTGGATGGCATGACCCTTCATGCGCATCATCTTGGCTTCGATTAGTGTCGGACCTTCACCGCGATGGGCGCGCTCGACGGCATCGTGAGCGGCGTCGTAAACCTGGCAGGCGTCGGTGCCATCGACGATCACCCCGGGAATGCCATATCCGATGGCGCGTTCGGCGAGGTCTGTGCATCGGTACTGCATTTCTGACGGCGTGGAGTAGGCCCAGAGATTCGATTCGACGATGAGCACGAGGCCGAGATTCTGCACGGCGGCGAAGTTGATGCCTTCGTAGGTGACGCCGGTAGATTGGCCTCCGTCGCCGATATAGGTCATGACAGCGATGTTGCGTCCTTGCAGGCGCGCGCCGAGAGCGACGCCACTCATGACGGGGATGAGATCGCCGAGCATGGAAATCGGCGAAACCATGTTGCGCTTCTCGATGTCGCCGAAGTGCGAGGTGCCGTCGCGGCCACGTGTGGGCGAGTCGGCCTTGGCCATGTATTGCATCATGGTGTCGCGTGCCGCGAAGCCGCGGACGAGCAGCGAGCCCTGATTGCGGATCATGGGCGCGAACCAGTCATCTTTATCGAGCGCGTAGGCGGAAGCGCAGGAGCAGGCTTCCTGTCCGAGTCCGAAATAGACTCCGCCGACAACTTTGCCCTGCTTGTAGAGATTTTCGAGCGCGATCTCCATTTTGCGGTTGAGCAGCATGTAGCGGTAGATCTCGATGGCTTGCTGCTTGTCGAGATATTTGGAGTCGCGGATGGGCGGGACGGGAGCATCGAGGTCACCCGTGACTTCGTAGCGGACCTGACCGTCTTTGTCGGTGGATTGGCGGACGGTGAAATCCGGGTGCTCGAGCCGGTAGTCGGGGATGGAGTAAGTACGTAAGTCGGAGTTCAGGCGAGTCTTTGACTCGCCGCGACCCCTCGACTGCGCTCGGGGCAGGCTTCCGAGGGCGGCCGTCGCTACGTGGCCATTGTCGCGGACGGACGAGTCGCCCGCGCCTACACGAGCCGTGGTGCGTTTGGTTCCGTTGCGCGGGCTATGGCCGTTCGAACCGCGTTTGGACTGCTTCTTGTTGTTCCCCATGTCAGGCGGCGCGAAAAGGCGCGATGTAATGATGGTATCGCGAGTAACGAGGAATCGGCTAGAGCGGTGTAACGGACTCGGTGACGGCGGGAAACGCCACGCCGGCGGACTCCAGCAGAGCATCCAACGATTCGAGCCAGAGAATCTGGGTTTGAAAGACGACGCCGAAGTTGCGGGAGATGGATTCGGCTACGGCGTTAAGGTCGAGGCCACGACCAAGCTCTTTCTGCATTGAGGTCACTGGTTTCGTGGTGATGCCACATGGGATGATCAGGTTGAAATAGCTCAGATCGGTATTCGCGTTCAGAGCGAACCCGTGAGAGGTGACGAAACGGGAGATGTGAACGCCGATGGCAGCAAGTTTGGCCTCGTGCTGTTCGACATCCGTCCAGACGCCGGTGAGGCCGCAGATGCGCTTGGTCGGGATCGAGAAGTCGGCGCAGGTGCGGATGAGAACTTCTTCCAGATGGCGAACAAAATCGACAGCACCGAGGTGCTTGCGCGGCGTGGCCCCAGCGGCTAAAGCCGCTTCTCTGTGTGCGAGCCTATCGGCACGACTGAAGTCGTGCCCTTCCCGGGCAAATCCGCGAAGATCGAAGATGGGGTAGCCGACGATCTG
>JASHQK010000668.1 GCA_030039195.1 Candidatus Sulfotelmatobacter sp. | reverse complement strand
AATTCACGGATACATTTGGTTAGGCTTTGAAGTTGCAGGCTAGCCAAGAAGTGCCATTCCGCAAGGACCGGGGGATTATCGCTATTTCGTGGAGTTCTAGTTAGTGACCAATCTATCGGTCCGTATCTCGGCGGGAGCAAGGACCTGCTTATAAAGTTCCAAGTATTGTTGCGCCATTGCGTCAGCTGAGAATTGTCGCGATACGCGCTCGAACGCCTGAGCCCCGAGTGTCCGAGCGTATTCGGGATTAGCTGCCAATCTCGAAATCGCATTTGTCAGTGCGTTCACATCGCCTACTGGTACTAAGAGCCCGGTTTCGCCGGAAGTGATGAGTCGGGGCACTGCTCCGACAGGAGTTGCGATGATCGGCCTTCCAGCCGCCATCGCTTCGAGTACGCACATGGGCATAGACTCGACCTGCGACGGCAAGACGACCATGTCTAAGGACGCATACAGCCCAGGCATGTCCGTTCGGCTACCAAGAAATCGCACTCGCTCGCTAATGCCTAAGATTCGGGCGGAGGTCTCCCAGGCTTCGCGAGAGGGCCCGTCCCCGATAAAAACAAATCCTGCTCGAGGCCAAAGCGTGAGCACTTCTCTTGCGGCTCGCAGGAGGGTTTCGCCACCTTTTGCCGGGACGAGCCTGCCTACGAACCCTACTATCGGGTGGTAAGACTCGATTAGGTCCTTAGGGAGAGTGGGAGACGCGCTGCGGTACCTTTTGATATCGACGGCATTGTTGATCGTGCGAAGCTTGTCTGTTGTTAGCCCCCACCGTCGGAGTACGTCCGCTACTACATCGGAAACCACAGCCACCTGATCGAATCTGGACAACACGAGACGGTCGAGGGTGGCGTAGAAGCGCATTGCGAGAAGTCGACTGGGCCAATTGTGAACGGTAGAAACTAGAGGGACCCGATGTGGCCAGTTGGCCAAGTATGCATAGATGTCGGCCTTGTAGCCGTGCGGATGCAGAACGTCGACTTGGTAAAGGGTGATCAGTCTCCGTATCTCTTTGATCGCCCCAAGGTCTAGCCTACCGTTACATGGAATGCGCGTGACTGTGAGCCCTTCGCGTTCCGCAGACTCAGCGATCCCTTTATGCGGAAAACGAGAATCGTCAAAGACACCCAAAATGCAGCTGCATCCTAGTCGAGACAAGCTACGATTGAGGGTGACTAACAGATTTTCGACCCCGTACGGTCCTTCACTGCTGATGAGAGAGAGTATTGTCATTCGACTCTTGTATTTAGTTTGACAAAGAATCCCTGGTGTCTACTGGGCTCATATGATCGGACGACGGACCTTTGATGTGGGCGATCGTCTTCGACCGGCGATTCAAGGTGGTCGTGCGGTAGGCGCGCCAAGCTTTCCACAGCACGGTGTATTTGAACATCGGAGGCCAGAATCTGCCAGTAACTCCGACTACACCGCTCTCACACACGTTCATTCGTGGAATAGTGAGGGGATCGCAGGATGAAGTCCAGATGCCACGCTCGGTAGTTACCGCCCGTGTGAATCCCAACTCTTTTGCGGTTCTCAGTGAGAACGGAGAGGAGTTGCCATTTGGGTATGCAAAGGTGACACATGATGTCCCCAGCACCTGCTCCAAGATGGCCTTGGAATGACTCATTTCTGTACGGGCAACGCTGGTGGGAATCGATGTGAGAATCTGATGCGTGTCTGTGTGAGATCCAAAGCAGATACCGGCTTCGTGCATCTTCACTATCTCATCCCAGGACAGTGTCATATCCACAGGTGAGGTCGTAGCGGCTTTGGGAGTGTGCTTTTTCAGTTCAGCCAGATATCGCTCCCGGTCGTCTGAGTTGCGTTTGAGCGACTCGATATTCTCGGAGAAACAGTCCTTATCACGTTGTGGGCGTGCCGTTCTCAACAGCGCCATTGCCTGCTCTGGCCAGAAAGGAGTCGTCTTCCCCAACACACCAGGACAAATGAACAGGGTGATAGGAACTTTGCAAGCGGCAATTATGGGAAAAGCAGTTGTAAAGCTGTCCCGCCATCCGTCATCAAATGTGAAGGCCATTCGAAGTCGGCGCGAGGGATCTCCGGGAGAAACCTGTCCAAAGGCGACGGGTTCGTAGTTCTTGACCACGTAGCGTACGAGTTGTTGGAATGTTCGCTCACGAATGATGATTCCGGGCAGACTGTTTGTCGCGCCATAGGACGCGTCGTCTAGAACGCGGTGAAAAGTGAGCGTCACAACTCCACCAGCATGGCGGATATGCCGCTCCGCCCTGCGCAAGGAACCGGTCCAAGCAAGAGCATAGACGAACATACATTTGATGAAAGAACGAATGCATTTCAGGAACCACGCCATATCCAATTTCATGGTGATCGAAAATGAGAGGGAAGCAGTCTTGCTTTGCTGCTACCGAGTTTTTCTCGACTGTATGATTCGCGTAAACGTGTGCGATCAGCGGCGACCGTTTCCTCGGCCGTAGTCGTATGAGTATCGGTAGTAGGGGTTGGATCCAACGCTAGCTTCGTTCAGCACGACTCCGCTTAAATGATCGCCCAACATTTCAACCGCGCGGATTGTCAGCTCTCTGGGTGTACTATGAGTGCGCACGACGAGTAAAACCGCATCTGCTACTGCGAGCAACTGTGCGACGTCCGCTGCGGGCAGCACGGGAGGCGAGTCGATTATCACCCAACTGAATCGCTCACGAGCCCACGTCAGCAATCGTTTGATTCCGGTTCCTCCAATCAGGCGTGCCGGGTCCGAAGGTGGAGTCGCGACCATGGCAACGTGGATCGAGAGATCCTCAACAAAGTGAATCGCCTGGGGGGGATCAACCTTTTCTGCCAAAACATCCTCGATCCCCGGAGAAGTAACATCAGTGCCGAGTACCCTGTGAAGCGAAGGCTGTCGCACGTCTCCATCGAGCAAGATCACAGATTTTCCGGATTCAGCCATACAAGCACACAAATTCACTGCCGTTAAGGTCTTTCCGTCACGCGGAGCCGGACTGGTGATAAGCAAAACGGCTCCCTCGGGGAATTTCAGTTCAAGAGTGCGGCGTAGGAAACGGAACTGTTCTGCCGCCAGTCCCCGTGGGTCCGTCGAGAAAACAACTCGAGACTCTTCTTTGCAACTTGATGTCAATCGGCGGAAACCATTGTTCGACGTATGCGGATGCCTCGCATGGTTCTCTGCAGCGGAGTTGAACGGAATACGCTCTCCGGCGTTCTCCAGAGGCCGCCCCGTCGCCAGTGCCGACTCCAGCACGTGGCCAGTGAAGTCGAGTTCCCGATATGAAGCATTTTGACTGTCGTTTTTCGACACAGTTCCCGCTGCAGATTCCTGATTCTCGGCGGATGCGGACAGTTCGTGTTCCCTTTGTCTTAAAGCTTCGTAGACTTTACTCATCGTAGTTGCCTTGATTCAGAATTGATTACTTGAGCAATGAACGCATTTGCCAAAGGATCCAGACCGTTGAGGCAAAAAGCAGGGAAGACAACATTCCGGCGGCAACGCCGACGAAGGCATTTCGGCGCCGGACTGACGCAGTCTGGATCATAGGGATAAGGCCGACAACGCGCACTCCAGGCGGGATCAGAGTTTTCAGTTCTGCCTCGGTGCTAACAGCAGCCCGCACCAGTTCCTTGCCGATAAACAAGGCGCAGGGAAGTGCCAGCGATAGCATTGCACTGAGGGCAATAAGGAGCTTGCGTCTTGGCTTTACCGGTTTCTCCGGTACTTGAGCCGGGTCGAGAACCGTGAAACGCTCTGCCTTTTGTTTCTGTTCTAGACTGGCAGCCATTTCAATATTGAAGCTCTTATCGAGAAGAGCCTGATAATGCTGCTTGGAGACATCGTAGTTGCGGCTTAACTGAATCAGTTGCTGCTCACGGAGTGGGGCAGCATCGATTTTTGTCTCATAAGCGGAAATCTGATTTTGTATCCGTGTTTGTTCCCCTTTCAACCGTTTCAGTTCCTTGTCGATGAGCTCAAGACGAACAGAGGAGGTCGATACTTCGGTCGCGAGGTCATTGTTTGTGGTGGGCGGATCGGGGGGAAGGGAATTCAATTCACTGTTGACCTCTCCGAGTCGGCGGGTAACCCTAATTACATCTGGGTATCGCTCGGAATAGAGTTCGCGCAGATGACTGAGATCGCCCTCCAACTGGCGCTTTTCTAATTCCAAAGTACCGCGCCGCGTTAGGGTAATTTCAGGTGTTCCCGCTGGCACTGAGGACTGCGGCAGTCGAGTGAGTAGTAATTTCTCCTGCTCGAGCCGGTTACTAGAGTCAAGATTCGCCTGCAAAGAAGCACGCAGGCTGGCCATCGCTTCCAGGTTGGACGCAGTCTGGTCAGGAGTTTCGCCAAGGTGACTCATCTTGAAGACTCGCAGCTTATCCTCCTGCTCCTCGAGGTTCTGCTTCGCTGTCTGAAGTTCGCCGGAGAGAAATGCTTGCGTGCCCTCCACTTGCTGCTCACGATTGTCGATATTCCAGCGTATGAAGCTGGTCGCCAATTCATTCGCCACCGCTGCGACAACCACGGGTTTGGCGCCCTGGAAGGTAATGGTGAATGTGCTGAGTTGGGCGCCCGAGCCCTGTCGTACTTGGATTCGAATATGGTCCCGCATTTGCTCTACGAGTTCTTCTTGCGAGGATCTTCCCCTCCGATCAGAGTAGAGATTGAACCGGCTTATAATGTCCTGTAAGCGGGTCCTGCTCAGTACCTGTTGCGTGAGAGTGGTCAATCGCTCATTGGGATCTGAATTAACTGCTGGACTCACGTATTTTTCGGGGACCTGTTGAGGGTCAACCAATATTGTTGTGGTCGCCTCGTATTCACTCGGCAGTTTAGAGATCAAGATCGTAAGGACAAGCATGCAGGTTAGTGCTGAAACTGCAATTTGCCAAACATGCCTTGCGATCACCGGCCAATAGGCGATGAGTTTGTTCAACGACGGCTGCATGTTTTCTGTAGTCATGATGCCTTTTCCATTTAGGGGCGGGACCTTATCTGCCAAGTGGTCTGAGGATGCTGTAGGAAAATCCCACCCAAAATCTGTTGGCCGACGCATTGGGGAGATTTCCGCTTGGCGCTGCCCAATCGTCCCGGCCATAGCCTGCGACCAACGAAGAGCTACGAATTTCGTACATTAACTGGAACCGGCCAGAATATGTACGCACGGTGGGACTTGTTACGATCGGAGAGCTCTCGGAGTACGTGAATCCAGGGCCTAATCGCAGCCGTTTTCCGAACTGCCCCAAGATCTCCGCACTGGCACTGTCCAGAGTAACCGCGGAAAACAGACCACCTCCGTTATTGACCTGGTGAGTAAAGGAAGCAGACGCGGAGAATCGACGACCTTGGGTATTGAACACTGCTCCGCCAGCTGGCACCCACATGCGGTGATCGAAAGGACCAATTGGATTCGGTATTCCTTGCGGCACCGCGGTCACCGACAACTCGGGTCCGCTGAAGACCGAAATGCTCGTGCTCGGTCGAAAAGTAAACGCGTAGAAAAAGAGAACGCTGGCGGTGTCAGTACGCCCTATTGAAGCATTGATGTCAAAGCGTTCAGCTCGCGCCGTGATGCCGCCCCAATTGCGAGCGGTGAACTGATGATTGTAGAAGAGTTCAGCTGTGTAGGAATTGCCTCCATACAGAGTGCGGGATGCAGAGTCGGTAGTTTCAGATGGGTACGAGAGATAGGACTGAGTCCCACGAGCGCCGACAAAGGAGTTCGCGTCAAGTTGAGCTGTCAATTCACCCAGCACGGTATTTGTCATGAAGCGTCCGTAAGTGAACAGCGCATTGTTCGGTTGCTGCACAGTTCCGATCCCGGGGCCGGCCTCGGCGGCAGTTCCGGAATTGGTGCTGGACCATAGCCCACTGCTATTAGTGAAGCTGTCGCTCAGGCGCAGTGTCACGAATCGGGACAGGCCATAGGAGGTATCAAACCCTGCACTCTGAGTGCAATGATTCTGTCCGGACAACGTGCGATTCACCAAAAAGCCTGCAGAAATGCCCAAATCGTACGATACTCGCGGAGTGAAATGGTTCAGTTCGAGATTCGGTGCAATGTCATAGCTCAGATCACTAATTTTGCCCGTCGAAGTCAACTCCGCATTGTCCGTGTACATCTGTGCGATGCTTATGCCGCCACTTATGTAGTTTGGGGTCACGATATCGGAGAGCGGCACGCGACGGATATCTTGTCCATCGAGCGTTGCGGGAGGCGTGTTCTGAACTGCTGCAGAAGGCCCGAAGGATTCTGATTCTTGCGCTGCCGCCAGGAAGACTCCAGAGATGACCACGAGAATCGCGAATGTCGGTTTCATTGCTTGCCTCGCGCTATTCAAGGATTTGCAGCTCCGAGCTAGGTCAATTCGGGTTCAGATCAGGACTAAGCAGCTCGACTCGAATCCCGTTGTGCCGGACGCGGGATCGATCCGTCGAATGCCGCCATTACTAATGCATCCACCTCGTCCTTGTTCTTGACTACTCCAGCGACTTCGAGGAACCGCTGATTGTGATAGCGTAGGTCCTTATAGTCGCGAACGAGTTGCTTCTCGAAGGCAGCTTTCAAGTCTTCGACCCCGTATTCGACGGAATACCGAGCGGAGAACCCGAGCCGGTTGCGAATCTTGTCAAAGTTGACCCGGTAGTTGCGGCGATCTGAGTTCGCGATGTGCTCAACAACAGTTCCGGGGAATTCCTGCTGTATGATCTCGGCAACCTGCCGGAGCGTGTGGTTCAGATCAGAGTCGCCGACATTGAAGATTTCGCCGCTGACTAGCCTGACCGGAGCCTCCATGGCGCGGATGATGGCTTCCACCACATCCCGAACGTGAATAAAGGGCCGCCACTGTTCACCGTTGAAGATAGTGATCTTGCCGTCCTGGCGTGCTCTCGCCGTCAATAAATTCACTACAAGGTCGAAGCGCGGACGATATCCGAGCCCAAACACCGTCGCGAACCGAAGGATGGTCGGGTGGAAAGCCTCATTGCGAGCCGCGAGCAGCGCCTGCTCAGAGTCAACTTTGGTCTGTGCGTATAGGGAGATCGGGTTCACCTCGGAGGCTTCGTCCATCTCGCGATCCGTCACACCGTACACGCTGCAACTTGAGGCAAAAACGAAGCGTCCGACGCCGTGTCCTTTAGCCACCTCGATCAGCATACGGGTAGCCCCGTAGTTGATTTCGCGAGCAGCAGCTTGATCCTGTTCGCAAGCCGGATCACCAACGATCGCTGCCAGATCGATGACGGCGTCCATGTCTTTGACTGCTCCGACTACGTCACGGATATTGCGACAATCGCCTACGATTAACTGAAAATCCGGATGGTTTTCGACCGCACGAAGTGGCTCGCTGCCGTACAGCAACGCATCGAGTACGCGCACTTTGTACCCGAGTTGTAGCAGCCGCTCGGCAAGCAGAGAGCCGATGTAGCCGGCGCCGCCCACAACAAGCACAGCACGCTTGCGGCGTGCTACTGCAGGGGAATCGATGGGTCGTACCTCAAAACGGTTAGCGAAGTAATTCTTTATGAAGCGAGAGGAGCAGAGACCAACGCTTGCGAGCGCCACAAACGAAACTGCCACGCTGCGTCCAACGCTGGATTCGCGCACCAGAGAATTAGCGCCCAGAAAGAGCAGCCCCCCCAATCCCACGCCCTGAATGATCGCCCAGTTCTTGCGCCTTCCGGAGTAGCTCCGCGTATGTGTGTAAAACCCATGCAGGGCAAATGTGAGCGTGAATATGGGTGATAGAAACCAGAAGAAGCGGACATAATAACGTTCAAAGTTCACGATTAGGTGATGGGCCGCTTCTCCAGACCCGTTTGCTTCCTGATAAATAACAGAGACAGCGAGGGCACCGATCATGCTGAGATGGATCACTAAGAAATCAGCGATGATCCGCGGAATCGCCTCTTGCCAGCTTAAGCTTCGACGCATGCCAATCTCCTACCAGTGAGATAAGAACAAGTGCAGCAAATGTACAGCCACGCTCTGAAGTTTAAGACGACTGTAGTTTTTAACGATGGGTAAGAAATAGACTCAGAGCTAGTTTTGACTTGGAGTAAGTGCGCGTGCCATCAGGAAGACTGTTTCTGAAACCATGCGGAGGTCAGAAAAAAGTGTTCGCTTCTTTAAGTATTCGAAATCTAGCTTAAGCTTCTGATCGAGAATGTGATCGATATAGAACTGCTGCGCTTCTGGGCCATCAGGAATTATCTCGGCTTCGACAGCCGTGAAGTGCAGTTGGGTAGGCCCAGTAATGCCAGGTTTAACTTTGAAGATCACTCGCTGTTCGGTCGTGTAGTGCTCTGTAATGGCAGGGTCCTCAGGGCGGGGGCCAACCAGAGTGACATCTCCTTGGAACAGATTGAAGAATTGGGGCAATTCGTCCAGCTTTGCCTTCCGGAGAAATTCACCTATTCGCGTGATGCGAGGATCCTGCTTTGTAGTGATTGCGCTGCCGAGACGATCCGCGTTGTTCACCATTGTCCGAAACTTCCACATGCGAAAACGGCGTCCGCCCTTCCCAACCCGCCATCCTCCATAGAAAGGACTCCCCGGCGAATCCATTACCACCAGCCCGATGATCAGAACGAAAAGCGGACTCAACAGAACTAGCACAATGGTCGCGACACAGATGTCCATGCATCGCCGCAGCAAAGAACCGTCCTGATCGATCTCGAGAAGGGATGACATCCTATGCAACCACTACCACTGTTCGCTTGTGCGCTTCGAATGCGACTTCTTTGACGCACTCCGCCACGTACTCAACCTGTGACGATGACATGGCGGGATAAAGCGGCAGTGAAATCAACCGCGGATACAACGCCATTGCATTTGGACATTGATTCTCCGGCCTAGCCGCCAGCGGCGCATAGGCGGGATGCAAGGGGATCGGAATGAAATGAACGCTGGTTCCGACTCCGCGTTCATTGAGTCGCTTGATGAACTCGTCGCGCGTGATTTCCAGTTTTTCGAGATTCAGCCGCAGCGAATAGAGATGCCATGCATGTCGACAACGGATTTTGTCGGGAGGGATCTCGACCTCTTCAACATTAGCGAACAATTCGTTGTACAACTGGGCATAGTGTGTACGGGTCCGAATGAAGCCCTCCAACTTCCGCGTCTGATGGATCCCAATGGCAGACTGAATGTCCGTGAGGTTATACTTGAAACCCGGACGCAAGACTTCGTAGTACCAGTTCCCCCGATCACTGTAGCGATTCCAAGCATTCTTGCTGATGCCGTGCAGGCAGAGGTTCTTCAGAGACTCAGCAATTTCGGGATCATGGGTTGTCACCATGCCACCTTCGGCGGTGGTCAAATTCTTTGTAGCATAGAAGCTAAAGACAGCCGCTTCGCTCTGGCCGCCTGTTTGGTGATTTCCCGCGCCCACCGGAAGATCTCGATAGTGTGCTCCGGCCGCATGCGCAGCGTCTTCGATCACGCGCAGGTGGTGTCTCTTGGCTGTAGTCCACAGTTCATTCATTTCGCAGGGCAACCCTGCCAAATGGACTGGAATGATGGCGCGAGTTCGTTCTGTAATGCGCGATTCCACACAGGCAGGATCTATGTTGCCGTCCCAACCGATATCCGCCAAAACCGGGGTGGCCCCGACATGAAGGATTACATTGACCGTGGAACAGAACGTAAGAGGAGTTGTGATCACCTCCATTCCTGGACCGATGCCGAGTGCTGCAAGGCTGAGATGCAAGCCAGCGGTGCAGGAGCTTACGGCCTGCGCGTATGGTGCGCCTACTATTGTTGAAGCGAACTCGCGCTCGAATTCGGCCGTACGCGGTCCAGTGGTCAACCATCCGGACTGCAGTGTCTTTATGACTTCCTCAATTTCTTCCTGTCCAATGCTCGGGCGGTGATACGGAACCTGCACCCGCACTTCAGGAAATGCACTCATTCTGTTTCTCCGAAAGTCAGCGTGTGAGCTCAGTAAATCGGGACTCGGTCGGGACTGTCATCGGGTTCGTAGGCTTAGGTACCGGTCGGAACAGACCGATCAAAAAACCCAGTCCCCAAGAAAAGTGGAAGGTCGCGAAGGCTGCAGGGAGATAGGGGAGGAGGTCCCACCCGGCACCGGACGCAGCGGCCACAGATGCATAGATGTTGGCAAAAGCATAGCAAGCAAACATCGCAAGCCAGAGCGATGCGAAGATGAATGCCCAGCCAGAAGCGCCGATCATCCATGAACCGGCGCTGCTGACTACCACCAGGAGGTTAGCCAACACAAACGAAACCGGCACGAAATGTCGCCACGAACCAGGAAGCTTGTGTTTTCGAATGACGGCGACTTTCCAAAATCCGTACTGAAAGTATTGGCGGAAAACCGCGGAGAGCCGGTCGCGTGGCGAGTACCACGACATAATGTGAGGGTTTTGCCAGATTTTGCCGCCCGCGCGAACCAGGCGCAAGTTCAACTCATCGTCTTGATTCCGCACCAGAGTCTCATCGAAGAGTCCGATTCGTTCCAAAGTCGCCTTGCGCCAGCAGCCGTAGGTTACCGTATCAACCCATCCTTCATATTTGACGTCATGGAATCTTGCGCCAGTGCAAAATCGTGAATGATATGCTGCAGCCACAGCCCTTGCATATTTGCCGGAAGCGTTCGTACGGGCTGGTCCACCGACGTTCTCTGCTCCGGTTTCTTCGAGCGTCTCAAGGCATAGCCGGCAATAGTCGGGAGCGTATCGTGTATGAGCATCCATGCGAATTACAACATCTCCGCGGGAAGCACGGATCGCCTCATTCAGTCCGGTAGAGACGATCTTTCCAGGATTGTCAATGATGCGCAGATGTGCATTCTTAGAACTGTGCTCTTCTAACACTCCACGAGTCCCGTCATCGCTCATACCATCAGCAATGATGGCTTCCCAGCCAAGGTCGTCCATTTCCTGCTGTAGCAAGAACTCCAGGAATTCTCCGATATGGCGAATCTCGTTTCGACATGCCACAACTATGGAGACGAGTATCTTCTGGTCGTGCATTTTCTTAATTGTTTTGGAATTCAGCAGAACCTCCAACAGACAGTGCCAAAGTACAAGGACCTTGGGGGAGGCGTCCGGGGGAACAGACGATTTGGGAAGGGCTCTTCTAGGTCAGATGTTCTATCGGAAGATCTTGTGGAATGGGATTGCCGGTAAAGAGGGAGTCATACCATCTTCGCTTCACTGTCTCCGGTCTGAGCGCTCACCGGGGAGCCGTGCGCCATGCGCTCAAGCACGTCGATAAGGTCTAGCATGGATCTCGCGAGGACCTGTTGGCCTTCGGTAAGTCCGTTTGACGAGAGCGCGGAGCCCTGGCTGACATGCAGCCGAAGATCGACAGCGACTTCATCAATTATTTCTTTATTCACGAACTTGGATTGACACGCGTATGCAGCAATCAAAGCGTTCTCACAGATCGTATTGATCAGCCTTGGGATCCCGCGTGAATAATGGTAGACAGCAGACGTTGCCCCTTCAGAAAACAGAGAGGAAGCTCGCGAATTTGCCCCTGCTCTCTCCAAGCGGCGCCAGATGTACGCTTTGGTCTCAGATTCCTCAAGTGGTTCCAGCGTACATCGGAGTGTGATGCGCTGCTTAAGCTGCCGGAGTTGCGGCGAATCCATCTTCTGGTCAAGTTCCGGTTGCCCCACCAGAACGATCTGCAACAGCTTCTGTTGTGCAGTTTCCAAATTCGTGAGCAGCCTGATCTCTTCAAGAAGCTCCACATCCATGTTATGAGCTTCATCCACAATTAACACAGTTGCTTGGTTCGTCCTCTGACGCGCGATCAAGTAGTTATAAAGCTGCAAGAGCAGAATTCCCTTATTATCGGGGCTGGCAACAGTCATTCCAAGGTCCCCGATAATGTAGTAAAGAAATTCAGCCGGGCGAAGGCGCGGATTAAACACATTGGCCGTGGCCACGTGGCGCGTACGAAGTAACTCCATCAGGCAACGCACCATCAATGTTTTGCCCGTTCCGACCTCTCCCGTAAGGACCATGAAGCCTTTGCGTCGTATAACGCCATGAACGATCGACGCCAGTGCCTCGTTATGTCTCACCGTGGCAAAAAGGAAGTAGGGATCAGGTGAGATATCGAAAGGGCTTCGGTTCAGGCCGAAGAACTGTCTATACATAATTTAACCAATTCTAATCTTCCCTCTTCGGGGACCTATGGGACGACGACTGTGTCGTTTATCTGTAACTCGACGTTCTGCTCCGAATGCAAACCTTTGATGACATCCTTGTAATTGAATGAAAGGCGAGTTTCCTTGCCATTGGCATCACGTCGCAGCACATAAATGTCTTTTTGTTTTGCGAAATCGCGAAAGCCACCGGCCGTAGCGATCGCATCCACCACTGTCATCGGCTTGGTGAGAGGGAACGAACCTGGGTGAGCCACCATTCCAAGCACGTTGAATTTCTGACTTCTGATTTCTTGCACAACGACAGTAACTTCGGGGTCGGCAACGTAGTCCTTTAATCTCTTCGAGAGCTCAGCTTCCAGCTGCCTTGGCGTTCTTCCACTGGCTACAATCTCGCCGATTAAGGGAAGAGAGATGCGGCCATCTGATCGGACGGGAACGACTTTCGAAATTTCCTGTTCTTTCCACACGTTGATGGCAAGAATATCTCCAACTCCAATCACGAATTCGTCGTCTGCGTGTGGAGTTTGACTCTCTTGAACTGACGATAGCTTGGTGGGAGGCTCATTTCCTGCCACGGTCTTGCTTTGAGCGGCTGATCTGCCGATTGCGCCCAGACCAAGACATGCTGACATCAGCAGAACAGCGAGTAGATTTCTGTTCATGGGATTGCTCCCTCCTCAGGCGCAAAGTGTGTCACGCTGGGCATTTTCCAAAGCCGTGGCTGGGATACCGCTGCGGCGGTCGAGCGTTAGAACGTCCCCAGCGTCGATTTCAACAATAATGGAACGCAGGATCATTTCAACCGACAGGACCACGCGGAATTGTCCCTGGTGCCTGAGCAAGATGCCCCGCAATCCCTGCAACGGACCGCGACAAATTTCTACACGCGAGCCCACAGTGAGATAGCGGTATGGCTGCGCAAATACGCCAGCGCTTAGAGCATTGCGCAGCGTATCGATTTCTGTTTCGGGCAATGGAGCTGGTGCACCATTGAAGGAGACCAACTGTGCCAACCCCGGCGCCTGCAGGACGCGCAGCTTGTCTCGCAAGCAAATCCGTACAAAGACATAGCCAGGAAACAAGGGCAGCTGTACGCGATGGCGGCCGTTGTTCCAGCGATGGATGGTCTCATACAGCGGCAGGAAGCATTCAACCTCTCTTTGCCTCAAATGTTCGGCCACGCGTTTCTCGTGGCGAGCCGACGTGTATGCCGCATACCATCGCGGCGTCCACAAACTCGATCCGCTTTCGACCCCATTGACTTCCGTATTCAGTTTCATCAGCTCCCTGAACTAGGTACAGCTTCGCCCCGTCAGTTCGATCTGCAGGTTTAACTTAAATGCAATCACTACAATAACTTGCAGCTATTTGCCGTGCTGTTTGATTCTGGTGCAGATCCGGCGAACCAGACTTATACGTGTCCGGCATCCGGACTCGACGCATACGCGTTTTCTTCTTGATGCAGCAGCGAACCTGGGCCCATATCTGCAACTACAGCGAACCCTCCGGATTCACTGCGAACCACGTGACCACGCGTCTTCAGCCGTGCTCCACGACCAGCGGCGAGCAAAGGGGGGAGGGAAAAATTCATCTGCAGCACGCTACCAAGCGGCACTTTGTCTAAAGTGACTACAAATGCTCCTGAGAGACTGCAATCGCGTGTAAACCCGCTTCCATCATGTACGGAGTGACCCGCCATTTCCCAGGAAAAAGTCACGTGTGCCGCCACTCGATATCGGTTGTGCCGCCTTTGTTCCACGGTGTCCTTGAGAACTTGACCGTGGTGACACACTATCGTGGAGGGGGGAGTGTCTCAAGACTTACAAAGTGTGGTACTGACTCCTGACAGCTAGCACGATGGTGGCAGGACGCCAGTGTGCACCCGGAAGAAGAATCAAGACGGAACGAACGGAACGCGCCGCATCCACCAAAGTGGATGCACTCGAGTCCAAGTCCACTTCCGGTCATTGTGATCCGTTTAGAAGCTGTCGCCAATCCCCTTGGATATCCAACCACATCGGAGAATGGTCCCAAAGACGTGTGATGGCCGTCACATACACGACTCTGCCGAATTGCTAGGATGCAACAGTCTCCCTCGAGTGTAGGAACGTCGTTTGTTACTCCCCCCGATTTCCGGCTCTCTTTCCCTAGCGAAGGACTGAAACATTCTTGTAGTCAAATGCCCGACCCCCAGGGACGCTGCCGGAGGAATACTAGAGATGAGTTCTCCTTCGAGTATAAGTCCCGTTGTCATAGGTGTGCTTGTTGCCGATTCGAATCGGACGAAGTCCCAGTTGCTTAGCGGCGCATTACGTCGCCAAGGAGCCTTCAAAGTTGCGGCGTGTCACGCTGATCTGTCAGAATGTCTCTCCCTTGTCGAGAGGGAACCGGCTGATGTAATTTTGTTGCCCGACGGCCTAACTAACAATCGTCAACAACTCTACGAGTTCATTCGTGGGCTGCATGCGAGCCATCCCCAAATCGCTATCGTCTTACTGCTTGACAGCTATGATCGGGAACTCGTGGTCAATGCATTGCGCGCAGGAGCACGGGGATTGTTCTGCCTCGCATCGTCGCCGTTCAAATCTCTTTGCCGCTGCATTACCAGCGTGTATCAGGGCCAATATTGGACCAACACCGAACAGATGCGCTTCCTAATCGATGCCCTTTCGCTTGGGCCCACGGCGCATCTCATCAACTCACTGGGCCAGGTCGTTCTGACGCCACGCGAGGAACAAACGGTGAACCTGGTGGCCGAAGGTCTCAATAATCGCGAGATTGCACGCGAACTGAGCGTAAAAGAAAACACCGTCAAGAAATCGCTGCTTCATATTTACGACAAGGTTGGAGTTTCGAATCGTGTCGAGTTGGTTCTTTACGCAATCAGCCATCGGGAAGACCTGGAACAAAGCAATTAGCGGAAGAGATAGAGCCGAGTGGCCTATCTCGACAATTCCAAGATGGCTCACCCGCGTCGATGCTTCCCCACGATCAATTGACAGGCAAGCAGCGGCGAGCTTTGTAGCGCATGTCGGCGGTCGTGCGCGAACGATCTCCGTAGGAGCGGAAGAGTGAGATTTTGCCCGACATTCTCGACAGAAATTGAGTGTTACTCTTCCTTCTTGAATGCAATATCGCGAGCAGCTTGGGTAAATACACGGAAGCCGAAAACTCGTCTGCCTGAGTCCCGCTCGAAAACGACCCTTCCGAAATCGCCAGCATCGAATTCGTCCTTCGCAATCGGCATTAATTTCTGAGGCGGATTGTCACGATCCCGCAGAGATAGAGATAAGGTGTTGCTCTCAACTGATAGGCTGTAAACAGCGTCGAGTTCCGTGCTCTGAAATGTTCCCGTATAAGAAGCCAACACAGGCTCGGCCAGATGAAGCTCCTCAGTTCTGCTACCCGAAAAGTAGGTCTCTCCCTTTAGATCGAGCTTCGCGTGCATGGTGCCATTTGAAGGTTCGAACGTGATGACATCACTTCCGAGATCGTAAAACTGATTCGCGTTGATCCGCCTGAGCACTGCTCCCCACGCCATCAAATCACCGTTCGATGCCGTGAACGTGTACATCAGATGAGTGCGCGGATCGAGATATTTGCCTGCGAAGGTGGCGGGATCGGGGAAGCTCTCGTTGCTTGAGGGATTGAGGGCTCTGGCTCCGGGTTGCAACTTGTCAGCCAAATAAATGTCAGCGACTTCTCGCGCAAGATTTTCAGGTACAGCACTGGCGATATTGCAAAGACAGATCACGGAGAATTTCTGCTCTGGGAACCGCAAAAACTCAGTCCGGTATCCGAACAGTGCGCCACCGTGTTCCACAATTGGCAAACCTCGATAGTTTCCCAAGTCGAGTCCCATCGCATAGCTGATCTTGTTGCCATCGTTGAGCACAGCGGGCGTCTGCAATTCCTGTACGAGCGTTCCTTTGCCCAGTCGGTCGCTATAGAAGTTTTTGTCCCAAAGCAGCAGGTCATCGATACTGCTCATTAGCCCCCCGGCTCCCACGACTTCAAACGTTGTAGACCAGTCCACGCGAAAGCTGTCGTGCGCAGCCGGATCGTAGGCGGCAACCCGACCGGGCACCACGCGCGTGTGGTCGTCATAGAAAAGCGTGTGAGACATGCCGAGAGGCTTGAAGATGTTCTCGGCGGCGAACTCGCCGAGCGACTTCTTGGTCGCCCGCTGTACAACCATGCCAAGGAGAAAATAGTTCGTGTTACTGTAAATCCACTCGTCTCCCGGGATGTTGTTCAGCC
>JASHQK010000667.1 GCA_030039195.1 Candidatus Sulfotelmatobacter sp. | reverse complement strand
GAACCACTGACATCATCACTAATACTTTGGGTGCAGGCTTAGGTGCTATGCTCGCTCAACTCGGACTGCTTCGACGCCTGCTCTGTCGGATAAACTTAATGCTCTCTGAACGAGGATTATGGCCTCGCTCACAATGAGGGGTGATTATAGTGCTCTCCAAGTGGCAACTCTTGGGAATGGTCGTTTGTTTTGCCGGCGTGTTTTTGACGACATGCTCACATCGAGTGCCAAAGACCTCGGCTTGGGATCCTAAGAAGGCCGCGGCGTATCTGGATGAGCGGGAAGACACGTGGCGGCAATGGCCCGTCGCAGCGCGCGATCACGATACGTTCTGTGTTTCCTGCCACACGGTCGCTCCCTACGCACTCTGCCGGCCAACCCTCAGAGCCTCCCTTGGCGAGGAAACTGCTTCCGAGGCCGAACAGAAAATTGTGGGTAATGTTGAAAAACGCGTACGCCTGTGGGACGTTGTCGGCCCTTATTACGGTGACGCCGGACTTGGGTACGGTCAAGTGTCTGACTCGCGGGGGACCGAGTCTGTGCTGAACGCGTTCATTCTAGTGACACATGATCTCCAGGACGGGCACTTGCGAGAAATTACGAGACTAGCTTTGAAACAAATGTGGGATCTTCAGCTCTCAGAAGGTCCGGATAAAGGGTCGTGGAAATGGATTAATCACGGCATGGAACCCTGGGAAGCAGGTGACTCGCAATTCTACGGTGCCACCCTGGCAGCAGTAGCTGTCGGCATGGCTCCGGACAGTTATGGTTTTTCGTCTGATATTCAAATTAAGCTTGCCTTACTTCAGGCGTATCTGAATCGCGAGTATCCGAAGCAGTCCTTAATGAATCGAGTTGCTCTCTTGTGGGCTTCAACAAAAATTTCCGGACTCATCGACTCCAGGCATCAGCAGTCAATTATTCATGAGATTCTAAAGAAGCAGCAAGCAGATGGAGGCTGGGAATTGCCCCCAAACGTTTGGCCCGGGAGCCTGAGCCTGCATTCCATCGTAAGAACATACTTACGCTCAGACTGGACACGTCAGGACTCGAGCAGTGACGGTTACGCGACGGGGTTTATCACCTTCGTATTAGAGGAAGTCGGAATTCCACCCCAGAACAAACACTTGAGGCTTGCTCTCTCATGGTTATCGAACAACCAGAATCCTTTTGACGGGTCTTGGCCTTCGGTCTCTGTATCACAACAGCGTAATGCATCTTCCAATATCGGACACTTTATGAAGGATGCCGCCACTGCCTATGCTGTTCTCGCTCTTACCGATAGAGGAAAGACATCGATTGAAGCATCCAAGCAATAGGTCCCGATGCAAAGTGGGCAGAACATCCCCCAAGTTCAGCATGCCACGCTAGAACTCCTTTGAGGTGATCTAGATTGACATAAGAACATACTGACTTTGCCGCCGCCGCCGTCAATTAGCAAGGCGTTCTAACCTTTCATACTGCCCCGCCGGGATTGTAGCCTTCGTCAAGACAGTATGCGATGTGCCCCCGCCTTAGACAATACTTCGGCCTACGGCATTTTCAGCTCGGCGCGTGGGGACCTGCCATGAAGCCCCCATCAATGCCGAGCAACTGTCCTGTCATAAAAGATGCGCGGTCTGAGCACATCCATAGCACGGCCTCAGCAACTTCTATCGGATTCCCAAGACGACCGATCGGGTGGCAACTGACAGCGAATTTGTGAGCGGCCGGAACGCGAAGGGTCCGTTCCGACATAGGTGTTTCGATATACCCGGGGCATACTGCATTCACGCGAATCCCTTTCTCTGCATTCTCCAATGCAGCGGTCTTCGTCAGCCCAACGACCGCATGTTTGCTTGCGCTGTATGCTGACACTCCAGCAGAACCAACCAGACCCAGAACCGAAGCCATGTTTACAATAGCTCCCCCGGTACCTTGCTTGATCATCTGACCGATCTCATACTTCAGGCAGAGCCATACGCCTTTGAGATTGATGTTGAGGGTCCGGTCAAAGTCCTCCTCGGATTGCCGCACGATTGGAGCGTATGCGCCCTCGACCCCCGCGTTATTGAACGCCACGTCTAATCGGCCAAACCTCTCGACTGTTTTCTGGACGAGCGCCTCCACGTCTGATGCCTTGGAGACATCGGTCTTCACGAATAGACTGTCTCTCCCTGCCGCGCGGATCAAGTCAACTGTTTCCTGCCCTTGCTGTTCGCGACGTCCCGCAACTACTACTTTCGCTCCCGCCTTGGCAAAAAGCACGCCCGTCTCGCGGCCAATCCCGGACGTCCCTCCGGTCACAAGCGCAACTTTCCCTTCCAGCTCCGCCGTCATAGGTTTTCCTCTGCCATCTAAGCGTTCATCCGACCGAAGGGCAGAGTGTAGACTTTGACCCAAACTCCCGTCAAACCTGCATTTCGGCTCATGGCGGATGATTGGAGTGGCACACCCACTTGCAGCAACCTCTCACGAGGCAGTACAGTTCGCGGGATGACTGACGACGATAACAAACTCCTAGGAACCTGGAAATTAGTCTCCGCTTCAAGCACTGATGCGTCCGGGGCGCAAATCGAACCACCTTTTGGCGCCAACCCTATCGGCTTTTTAACCTATACCGAGGACGGCAGAGTGGTCGCTCTGATCAGTCATGGCGGACGAAAGGCGCTCACCGTGGGCGCCGAGGGGCCAGCACTCCTCGAAGAACAAGCAGAGGCATTCAAGACCTTTCTCGCGTATAGCGGCCGATATCAACTGCTCGGTGACAAGATAATTCATTCCGTCGAGATCTCATCGATTCAGAATTACGTAGATAAAGAACTCGTCCGAACCGTGCAGTTTCAGGGCAATCGAATTGCACTGTTTACACCGCCAACGATGGTGAATGGGAAGATTCAGATTGTTGAGCTACTTTGGGAACGCCTTGAAGCTTCTCGTGATCTGCCCATGCGAAACCTAGTATCGTGAGAAACCAAGACGGTGCTGTGGCAGGTCTCTGAGAGATTCAAAGGGTGCGAGGTGAAACGGCTGTGAAGGATTTTGCCCCGGTGGTTTTCAACGACGAAACTCTGCAGGATCCCTATCCTACATACACTCGCCTGCTGGAAGAAGGGCCGTTGCATTACGTGGATGTTGGCAGCAAGTGGCCCGTTTGGTCGGTATTCGGTCATGCCGAGTGTTCCTCAATAGCCAAGGATCCGAGGTGTTCCGCAAAACGTGCGCAGCAATTACTGTTATCCCTGCCGCTTAGCCGCCAATCGGAATTCAGCGAACTCGCCCGCATGTTCAGCCTGTGGCTGATTTTTATGGATCCTCCTGAGCACACGCGCCTCCGGAAGCTTCTGAACAAGGGTTTTTCGCCTGCGGCCATTGAGGCGCTGCGCCCACCAATCGAGAATCTCGTTGATCGAATGCTGAAGCCGCTAAAGCCTGGGATGGAAATCGATCTGCTGAGTGCGTTCGCCTATCCCATGCCGGTAAGCGTTATTTCGGAGATGATGGGCGTGCCCGACGCCTTGCATGGGACTTTTGCCGACTGGTCGCGTGCGATTGCCGTGTTTCGCGGAAGCCCAAATCGGACCGTGGAACATGCGCATGCCGCGCAAGACGCCATGCTTCATCTGACCGACTACTTCCGAAAGACGGTCGCAGAACGGAAACGGAATAAAGGGGACGATTTGATCAGTCTTCTGATTGACATTGAGGAAGAGGGTGAGGTGCTGACCGAAGAAGAAGTCTACGCGCAGTGCATTGCGCTGCTATTTGCGGGACACGAAACGACTCGGAATCTGATCGGCAATGGAATGTACACTCTACTGCAGTACCCGGAACCGACAGCGGAGCTGCGCGAGAATCCGGAAATGATTCGATCAGCCGTGGAAGAGCTTCTGCGTTATGAAAGCCCTGTGCAATTTACGGCTCGCGTGCTGAAGGAAGACATCGAGCTTTGTGGACAGCACATCCCGAAGAAGTGGACGATCTTGTGCATGCTCGGTGCGGCCAACAGAGATCCGAAACGATTTAAGGATCCGAATCAATTAGATTTAAAACGGCTAAATAATCAACATCTGGCCTTTAGCGCGGGCCCTCATGCTTGCATTGGAGGCCAACTGGCGCGGCTGGAAGGGCAGGTTGCGATCTTAAATCTCGTGCAGCGTTTCCCGAACATGAAGCTGGTAGGGCCGCGGCAGGAGTGGGCCTCGACGTTTGGACTCCGAGGCCTGACGAGTTTACGCGTCACCCTGTGATCTTTCGTTCGATTACCGCATCTGAGGTTTTCTTTCCGCTACTACTTCAACCAGTGGGATGTCGTGCGGAGGATTAAAGGTATGCTCTATCACGCAGCACTCGGGATGCTTACAACCCGACTGAATGGCATCCACGGTGTGACCTGCTCCCCTCTTTCGGAACAAAGCTGAGTATGATTTTTGCGAAAGGAAGGGGAAGAAGGTATGTCGACGAGCGGGCACACAGAAGCACAGATGATTGGTGCGCTAAAGCAGGTGGAAACCGGGCGGGCGAGGATGTAGGAGTATCGAAGTGCACGCTCTACGCCTGGAAGGTGAAGTATGGCGGGATGGAGGTAAGCGAGGCGCAAGAGGGCGAAGCAGTTGCGGGAGGAGAACAGCTGGCTGCGCAAGCTGGTGGCCGATCTGAGTCTGGACAAAGAAGCGCTGCGGTCGGTGATAGGAAAAAACCGCTGGAGCTCGTAGCCCTGAAGGCGGCTGCCGAGCAAATGAAGCAGGAGCATGCCTTCAGCGAGCGGCGAGCGTGTCGGCTGATGATGCTGACGGCGACCACGTACCGCTATCGCAACCAGCGAACCGATGAGGCGTTGCGGACCCGTCTGGTGGAGTTGGCGCGGGAGAAGCCCCGCGCTGCTGCGGCGAAGTGGAGAACGCGTGAACCACGAGCGATTGCATCGGATCTATGGCGAGGCTGGACTGATGATACGGCGGAAGAAGCGCAAGCATTGCGTGTGCGTCGGGCAACCGCTGCGGACGTGGACGGCGGCGAATCAGGAGTGGGCGCTGGATTTTGCTCACGAGGCGGTAGCGTGTGGACGAGCGATCCGGGTGCTGAGTGTGGTGGATGCTGCACGCGGGAATGTTTGGCCTTGGAAGTGGACACGAGCTTTGCCAGCCGGCGAGTGACGCGTGTTGGAGGCGATTGTGGCCGAGCGCGGGCAGCCCCAAGCGATTCGCTGCGACAACGGACCCGAGCTGACGAGCCGACATTTTCTGGCGTGGTCTGTGGAGCGACAGGTCGAGCTAGTGCATATTCAGCCGGGAAAGGACTCAGAACGCGCACGTGGAAAGTTTTCATGGACGCTTGCGAGACGAATGTTTAGCCGTGAGTTGGTTCCAGAATCTGTTCGACGCGCGGCGAAAGATCGCAGCGTGGCGGGCGCTTTCAATTTTTCCGAAAAGCTGATTCCATTGATGATCCTGAATGCGTGCGAGGGGAATCCGCTGCCAGTCTGGCTGTTCGAAAGATCACTGCACCGCGATTGCGACCGTACTGCGGCGGGGGAAGGCCGGGTGAGACCTACAACATTAGTAGCTGGAACGAGAAGCCAAACGTCAAAATCTGGAGATTTTCTGTGATCTGGTGGATGAGATGGCTCCCGGCAGGGCGGGCTCGCGACGTGAATTGATTACGTTTTCGAAGGATCGTCCGGGGCGCGATCGTCGCATGCCATGGACGCACGCAGGATTAAACGCGAACCGGTCCGATCGAAGAAGCGTCCCCCTGAAGCTCCCCAAATCTGGCGTGCGCCCGGGTACAGGAAAACAACACAGTGAGGAGTATATGCGCCAAGCCCACGAGCGAGCAATGGACCTTTCAACCAGATACAAGAAAAGCGGAAAAAGAGGAGTTGACGGGTGGTTTACGCGCATCGACGCCGAGATATTTTCGACGCTGCTGGCGTTCCAAGACAGTCACGACATCGCGGGAAGCTGCTGCGAGATCGGAGTTCATCACGGAAAGTCCTTCATACCGCTATGCCTTTCCCTGAAGAAAAACGAACTTGCGATGTGCATCGATCTCTTCGAGGACCAGGCAAAGAATATCGACTTTTCGGGGCACGGCGATCGTCAGATTCTTGTAAATAACCTTTCAAATTGGGGGCTCGAAGCCGGAAGGGGCGGTTCGAATATCCGGATCGTGACGAAATCTTCGGAACACATCACCGCCCAACACATTCTTGATGTAGTTGGACGGGTGCGGTTTTTTAGCATTGACGGAGGGCATTGGGAGGCAATCGTCAAAAACGACTTGAATCTCGCGGCTGGGGTGCTGGTTCCCGGCGGCATCATTGCACTCGACGATATATTCCGCGCAGAATGGCCCGAAGTGACACTGGCGTTTGGGGCCTGGTTCGATAGGACGGAGTCAGCGTCAGGCATTGTCCCGTTCGCCTGCGGATCCAACAAACTATATCTCTGCCCTCGCGACTATGCCTCGAGGTACAGAGAATGCTTGCGAACAGACTTCCTTACGACCTTCTACGCGAAAACGTATAAATCAAAACACTTCGAACTCGACAGCTATAAAACGGAAACCCGGGATTGGGACGAGGCTGATTTCCAACAGGTGTGCCGAACCATCTTGAAGACATTTTTCCCTGATTTCCTGATCATGTTGAAAACGCGAAAGCTGGCAGTGAAGCGACTGCTTCATGGGCGGTGACAAAGTTCAGCGTGCCGCGTAGCACGGGCTCGGTGTAGCAGCTCTCCGGCTCACCGTCAAAGGTCCGCCGACGCGGACGGCGCCCCACATGAATTCAAAGGATGTGGGCAGTAGTGGAGACAGCCAATCTGCGCACGCCGCTGCGGGACGCAGCCCACGAGGCGTCTCTCGCCCGGATCGTCAGTTCACAATTCCGCTCGAGGCAAAACCGATCAAATCCTGCCCAGCTGTGCGCGAACGAGTCAGGAGCTCACTCCTCCACAAACGTGGCCGTATGGATCTGGGTCGCCGACCCTCCCGCCTCGATGGCCTGCATGTCGACGCGATAGGTGACCGGCGGTTCACCAAGGAGCCGTCATTCTCAAATTCTGTAGTTAAGGAAATCCGTGCCGGAATGATGCCTGGCCGGTTCCGGTCAACTCGCAACTCTCGAGCGCGAAATAGACGGAATTCGCAAAGACTGCGAAAGGCGGCGGATCATTTACGCGGGCACGTCTTCCCACGCTGACCCAGCCCCTGAGGCTTGATTACAACCGGCGACGTCCGCATAGTTCGTTGGACTACTTGCCGCCCGCAGAATTTGCAAGGAAAGCAGCGGAGATGACGGCATGAGGAAAGCTAGTACAAGGCTGCCAGAGCAGGAGACTCAAACGTCAACCAGATCGGCATGTACAAGTCAACTCTCACTCTCGCTTGGAAGGTTAATCTCTGCACCTGCGACCGGTAGAGGATGTTTCTGACACACTTACATCCTCAAGAGGATGAGAAAGCTCGGCTGGCCTTCGCCACTGCGGCAGCCACACCTTCCGCGCCAACTCGGCAGACCTTGGGTCGGAACGATGGGAACCGAGAAAAGGCGAAGCGCACGTGATTAAGCCCATTATTCCGGGCCACGATATTCGCTGACTGGAGCGCTTCGCCGGGCGACTTCCCTTCCTGTCTTCTACGCTTTTTGCTGTTTAACCCACGCAGCCACAGAACTCGCTATCGCCATGATAAAGAACAGCATCGCCCCATCGAGGAAGGTCCGGTAAGAAATCGGGGCCTTCCCTGGCGTTGGAGTAAAAACGAAAACACCGACGGCTGCTAACAACCGTGTGATCAGCGCAATGACCGTCGAAAGGACACCGATCCAGTACGCTGTTGTGCTGAGTTGTTTTTCCATGTCCATTCTCCTACAGTAGATTGCATTACAAGCGTCGGTTTAAACGGTGCCCAGCAAAAAGCCGACGTACTTGCCTGTCACCGAAACCCGGGCTTCAATCTTGCGGCTCGGATAATACTCCAATTGCCCTCGCCAAGCCCGTGGAATTTTCATGGCGAACAAATGGGTGCCAAAGCAAAGCGGTTCGCTGCCCGGCGGGAATATTGCGGAGGGAGTTGAGGTTATTCTGAGGATAATATTCGTCGCACGATAATATCTATTAGCTATAATATATTGCATTCCAAACTGCCCGATTTCTGCAAGACGAAACCAACAACTCTTTTGTTATCAGTAAGCCGATTTGGTTGGTAACACAAGAAGACTGAGCCCCTATAGGAAATACAAATATTGCAATTTTGTCCGAACAGAATGTGGGCGCAGATTGGGTCTCACGGAATTGTTCCTCCTGCCTTGGCACGGAGCGCGAGAAGCTCGAGCACAAGCTTGTTCTCCGATCGAGCAAGCTGCTCGACCGATTGGCCTTTCGCTTCCTTCAGCACTCCGTCGATAATCGTCTGCCTCAGTTCGGGAGTGATGTCGGGCATTTCAAGTTTCTTCATCAGACCGACGAGCCCATCCATAAACTGCTTCACGAAGTGTTCGATTCCTCCAGGTCCGCCGCCCAAATGCCACTGCAGATTAGGGCCCATCACACCCCATCTAAGCCCCGGCCCATACGACACGGCAATGTCTGCATCCTCGACACTGAGGACTCCTTGCTGGATAAGGTAGAGGACTTCACGGTAGAGAGCCGCCTGGAGCCGGTTGCCAACGTGGCCCGAAAGAACCTTGCGAAGCCGGATCGGCTTCTTGCCGACCGATGCATAAAACTCCATGGTCCGTTCGATGACCGCCTCGGACGTTTTCCGTCCGCCTACCACTTCAACCAGTGGAATGACGTGCGGGGGGTTGAAGGGATGGCCGATCACGCAGCGCTCGGGGTGCTTACAACCCGACTGAATCGTGTCCATCGTGATGCCGGACGCGCTGGAAGCGAGGATGGTGTCCAGTGGCGCAACTTCATCCATCTGGGTGAATACTCTGGCTTTCAAGAGGGCTCGCTCCGGGACGCTTTCTTGGACAAAATCGGCCTTCGAGACCGCCTCCTTCAAATCGGGAGTGAAGGTCAGTCGATCACGGCTTGCACCTGAAGCAAGGCCGGTTGTGGAGAGTAACTCCCATGCTTCGTCGACGGATTTGCGTAAATTGAACTCGGCGTTTGGTGCGGAATCTGTCGCGAGGACGTCAAGACCGCTTGCCAGATACTGCGCCGCCCAGCTAGCTCCGATCAAACCCGTACCGACGATCGCCACCTTGTGAATCCGCGCATTTACCATATCGTCCCCCCATTGACAATAGCGAATCTCCTGGCGCAGCAGCCTTTTTCCTCTTCGGTACTCCTAGACGACATGAGATCATACTTGGCCTTCAAGATTTCCGTATACCTGCGGACCTCTCAGATTGAGAGTAAGCTCGCGCGAAAAAGTGAAGTTCCTGCAGATAGGACTGCTCTTTTTAGGCTCTATCCGCACCCGTCAGTTCTGCTGAAATGGTGCTGGCCACACTCCGCCAGCGCTTGATGCTAGGTTTAAGCTCTTCCGCACTCGCGACCGGAGGCTCACCAATGATCTGAGAAGGGTAATAGCGAGGCAATGCGTTTGCCGCGGAGCAGACCGCGAACTTCACAAAAAACACGCGAGCAGCGTCAATAGATGACAACTGCGAAGAGGGTGAATCAAGGCAGCTCAACACCCAGCCGTCTCCAGGAACTTTTTCGCTGCGAGTCACTCCGCCTTTGCACGGTCGCACGTATGTGCACTGATCGAATGATCGCTCGACTTCTCGTCTCTTTTCTACCGAGCGGTGGGTGCTAATCACCGCCGTGTGTCAGCGTAAATTATTAATTTTAAGGGGGGTGCCGCTGCGCTGATACTTAACAAATCTCGGCTCAGATCCTGTATTGCATTTTTGCGAAACATGATATGATATTTTGGCTTTTTTCCCCCGATTCATCCCCCGATCGATCTGCACTACTAAAAAGGTCTAGCGATTCGCGTCGCCAACAAATATATGCTCAATACAGTCATTGTCGGTGCTGGTCCTTACGGGCTTTCTCTTGCCGCGTATTTACGCCATTCCGGAGTTCCCTTCCGCATCTTCGGCCGTCCCATGGACAGCTGGAAGGCACACATGCCGAAGGGTATGTGCCTCAAATCGGACGGATTCGCCTCCAACATCTACGACCCCAGGAATCAATTCACCCTGCAGAAGTTCTGCGCCGAACGCGGCATTCCTTATAGCGACACCGGACTTCCGGTTCAACTCGAAACGTTCTGCGACTACGGTCTTGCGTTCAAACAACGCATGGTTCCGGAACTGGAAGACAAGCTGGTCGCCTCGATTGAACAGATTCCGCAGGGATACAAGCTTCGCATCGACGATGGCGAGATCATTACCGTCCGCACCGTCGTGCTCGCCGTAGGCATCACCCACTTCGAGTATGTGCCCGATGTACTGGCCAGTCTGCCTGCCGAATTCCTGTCGCACAGCGCACGCTACAATGATCCTCAGGTCTTCAAAGGCTGCAACGTTGTCGTGGTCGGTGCCGGTTCTTCCGCCTTAGACTGGGCGGGATTGCTCCATGAAGCCGGCGTAAACGTGCAGCTTGTGGCGCGGCGAGATGCTTTGAAATTCCACGGCAAGCCCACCGGCCAGCCTCGTTCGCTGTGGCAACGAGTTCAGAAACCACAAACCGGACTTGGGCCGGGCTGGCGTTCCAGCTTCTACGCCAATGC
>JASHQK010000666.1 GCA_030039195.1 Candidatus Sulfotelmatobacter sp. | reverse complement strand
TCACCTAGAAGACGTGTTCGTTGATCCAGTGAAAGCCACGGGTGACTAGGATGCTTGAGTGGTCGACTCGGTGGAGCTTGATCGTGGCAGCACTGCCATTGATGCGGCCTTGGAACGTGAGTTGCCCGTCCCGCGTTAGCTGATAGACGAAATCACAGTGCCAGTTTTCGTCGGCGTTATCGCCAATCAACAGTGTGTTCTTGCTCGTATCCAACTTCACCGTGACAGAATCAAGCACGCCGTTGCCCAAACGAATATCGGCCGCTGGGCCGCTGTCGACAATCACCTCCACCCATTGATCGTCGCCCGGGCCGATACGCATGTCGGAGGCGAGCTTGGCAGTGAAAAGCGGCGAGAAAGAACTAGCCGAAGTATTGAACTGGTCGACCTGCCATAACCCATACAGCGCTGGACGCGGAGTAGTCTCAGGAGGGTTTTGCCGCGCGTACCGAGTAAGGCTTTCATGTGTCAGGATTGATAGCAGGAAAACTGCTGCGAACGCCAAAAAGAGTTGAGCCGTACGGCCCACCCAACGCTGGCTAGAAAGCGGGACCGTTCCGCGCGGCGCAGCCAGCCGGTTGAATACGAAAACATTCATCAACCGTCGCGTCTCCGGGGCGATGAGGAAAAGCGCCATCAAGAGATAGTGGAGCGCACCGAGCTTGACTGGCACGTCATAGCTCATGTCCAGCGCAAAAACGTTGGCCATATCCGCCATGGCAATCAAGGCTCCGAGCGTTGTAAATTGGGGGAAAGCCAGCAACAACCCTGCAAACACTTCAGCTGCACCGCAGAAAATGGTGTACGGCTTCGAAGCGGCCATGAAAGTCCAGAGAAGGTGAAAGGGGGTTAGGTCGCCCACACGGGTGGCAAGCCGCCCAAGGGTCAAGGCGCCGAATTGCACCGGAATCAGTTTGTCCATGCCGTAAATCAGCATCTGGCTCAATAGCGCCAACCGGACCACGAACCTCAGCCACTCGTGCAGCTTGCGGTATTCTGTTCTCTTTCGATCCAGCACCGACCACACAATGCTGGCGACGGCGGCGAGGAACAGCTCGAAAAAGACCAGCACATTGTCGTACGTGGTGTCTCCGCTACTGTTGCTGAAGACCGTGATTGGCGTTGCAAGATGAAGAATGTGGCTGCCAACCCAAGGAACTATGTGATGCCAGAGCAGATCGTACGACGTATCCGCGAAGCGCCCCGTAAAGCTGTATTTCACAATCTGCGCAACGAACGCGAAAACGTTCAGGCAGTACAGAGCGAGGTACGAAAATACGAATCGAAAGACGATTCGCGCCCATGGGTGCCAGTAGACCTGCGAGTTGATAGTCTCGTTCAATTTCGCCCCAATTTGGGATCGATCTGAGGGATCGGCCCAGGATTTTCGGTTTGACCGCGCGAATGAGCATGCTTATACACCCGGGGCAATTCCGAGTAAATGCATTTAATACCTCTCTTGCCAATTAGGTGGCCACGCTGTAGTTGACGTTGAATCCGCTTAACGCTCAAAATCTGCCGGACCGGCAATTTGCCACGTGCACTGCCGGCTCCGGCCGCCGAGAATCGCCCGATGCCTTTGTTTCCAAGACACGCGATCGTGTGTGCCTAGTCACTGAGGACCCTTTCCGCGTTCTATATGTTCGCTTGTCATGGCTAAGAACTGTTCGATTCTCATTCGAACTCTCCTTGTCTTCTCCGCAGTTGCTCTCGCGGAAGACTATCCGGTGGGCGATAAGCCGTTTCGGCGCTACGTCGTCGAGGGCAGAGATGGTCAGCACATCACGTTCTATCTTTCAACTCAGCAGGCCGCTAGTCCTCCTGTCCCGCTGATCGTCTGGATACAAGGCACGGGCTGCTCATCTCAGTTTGTCAGCGTCGGTGGGCGGATGAGCCGTGGATTGCAAGGCGTCCTCTATTCAGTAGCCCGTGGCCGGGCGCGCATACTTGCCGTCGAAAAGCCAGGAGTGCAGTATCTTGACGATCCGCCGGATGACGGGGACGCTCGTAATTGCCGTCCCGAATTTCGCACCGAGTTCACCCTTGACCGGTGGGCCGCAACCATCGCAGACGCAATCCAAGCGGCAGAGAAGCTACCCGGAGTCACTAGATCGAAGACGCTCGTGATCGGCATCTCGGAGGGTGGCATCGTAGCGATGCGAGTCTCGAACGTATCACCGGCAGTAACTCATGCCGCTTCCTTGTCGGGTGGTGGACCCGTATATCTATTCAACTTGGCGGAATACATGCGTAACAAGGGCTTGGATGCGGAAAAGGAAGTATACGCGTGCTGGAATGACATCCTGAAAGATCCCGAGAGTGATTCCAAGTTCTGTTGGGGGCAGACGTACCGGCAGTGGTCCGGCTTCATGAAGACATCTGTCATCGCGGAAGCGCTTAAATCGCATGCGCTCCTATATTTTGCCCATGGGACAGCCGACACTCAGCAGACGATCGCGGGATTCGATGTCCTGCGCGCCGAGCTGGCAGCAAAACAGCGAGGGGCCGTCATTGAACGAATTGAAGGTGCCGATCATGCCTTGGACCTTCCGAATCAGAAAGTACCAGAGGGTTTGGAAGCGGTCTTTGGTCGGGTAGTGGATTGGTTTCTTGGGAATTCCACGAAATAATCGTGGCAAAAGACCTGTCTATTGGTGACAAACCGCGATTACTCTCAAACCCCTCGGCGAGCGTTATCGCCTGTTTACAATAGTTACGGCATATCCAGATTAATCTCCGATCAGCGCTCCTCGTTGCTCCTTGCCACAAGCAGGCGTGGTTCGCAGACTTGCTATAAGGGGTACTCGCAAGCATCAATTCAGCGAATCATCTTTGTAGTACTTAGCACCTGTGCCGGTGATTGAGGCCTCAAGGCCCTTCTCGGTTATCTGATACATCCAAATTCCGTCGCCGACAGCCGTTGCACCTGCCATCGCGCCGCCACTGGTACCTGTCTTGGCCGCGGCCGTGGCTTGGCCACCAAATTGCCAGCCTGAGTTCACAAACGAGTTCAGCGCATTTTCGGTTTCAAACACGAAGATATTCCGGAACTTCGATACTCCAAGTCCGAGCCCGGCCTGCGCCTCAACCATCTTCATAAAGGTTTCCTGGCCCGTCTTATTGTTCACTGCGACGCCATGTCCATTCCCGCCACCTACAAATAAGATCTTCACACCCATGTCGCTGAACACCGCGTACCCCGCTGCATTTTGGACAGCGGCTCTTGCGGAGGGTTGTGCCTGATAGAGCTGCTGGAGACTTTGTTGTGCCATCTCTGCGATTTTCTTTTGCTGCTCTCCCTTGCTCGCAGCGTGCGAGTTCACCGCCCCCATGAACAGCGACACAACAGCCATGATCATCATCATTCCTGCTTTAATCTTCTGCATAATATCCTCCAAATGTCTCAGGCTTCTTTTCTGATGAGCCTGGTAATCCAGATAAGGATGACCGCGCCAAGGATTGCAACTAGGATGCTCCAGGTTAAGCCTCCAGCCCCGAAGCCGAACAATCCGACCACCCATCCTCCCAAGATGCCACCTACGATTCCCAACAGAATGTCGGCAATGACGCCATATCCGCCGCCTTTCATGACTTTCCCGGCGGCCCAACCAGCAATAAGACCGACGATGATCCACCAGAGAATCCCGTGTATCATATGACCCTCCAAGGGCTATTCCTGCTTAATCAAAAGCTGAGCAGGGTCTCGGAGCGACTGTTAAGAGTGACAGAATGAACGACAAATATTTGCGAACATTTGCTCTCGCCTATGTGATCGGTTGGCTTTTGTCGCGGATGCCGAAGAAAAAGTGAGCTTCGCAGTTTTTGTGCGGTTACTCGCTCCCCCGACTGTCATTTCCGATGCGAGTACCGGCCCACTTCTCGCGAAAATGGTGCGTAGGTGTCCATTCTTGAATCGGCTAGGAGCTCTTGGAGTTGCGTGATTGACGCTACATCTTCATATCGCTCAAAATGCCACTTTGCGTCACAAAGCGTGAAATGGCCTGTTAGCGACAGTTGACTTCGGGATTGCGTGCCCACGGTCAGATTCAGCAACGCGTTGCTGCTTAATTTCGCGAAGAACTATTCGTCTCTCAACGCCACCATGGGATCGACTTGGGTGGCGCGCCATGCCGGAATGAAGCTGGCCCCAAGACCAATCGCGGCGAGAATCACAACAGCGACCACGAGCGTTAGCGGGTCGTGCGGCTTGAGTCCAAAGAGCAGCGCACTAGCCGCTTTGCTACCCGCAAGCGTGAGTCCGACACCGACGACCACGCCGATCGCAATCAGCACCGCGACCTCTCCTAAGATTAACCCGATTACTCCCGAGGGCTGCGCGCCCA
>JASHQK010000665.1 GCA_030039195.1 Candidatus Sulfotelmatobacter sp. | reverse complement strand
TCGGCGAGGGAGTCCCGCATGATGGAGGAGAGAATCTCGAGCTGCTTTCGTTCAAAACCTGTCTGGATGAGGCGGCGCTGTGTTTTCCAAGCCGCTCCCTCAGTGGTGAGAAGACCCTTGCCCAGGAAGTGGCCCATCCGTTTTTTTTGGATGTGGGATTTGTAGTAGTTGTCTGAATTGGTCTTCAGCACATGCTGAATAACGACGGGATTGATCGTGACAATGGCCTCTTTGACACCCCCAAAGTAGAACCGGAAGGTATCGCCATAGAGTTCGATGTACTTCGTCAGAACTCGTACAGGATTGTGCGCCATCGCGCGCGAGTCCCGGAAGGACTGGAATCGGGAGACGGCCGGTATGCTTTGCGGCAAGGTCACGCCTCGCTATCCGGAAGCGTGTGGACAACTGCCGGAAGTGTCCAGCAGTTTACGTGAATGGATGATCCGGTCATTTTCGTAAATCAGTTCGTAAATCTAGGTTCGCAAATTTAGGCACTCAAAAATTGATCCTCGTTCCCCAATCGCTTCAAGAGTAGCAGATGGTGTTTGATCGCTTGACGCATTGTGGGATGTTGGCGATAAGGAACGCCATACTCCTCGGCCGTCTCCTTGACAATCCGGGTGAGCGAAGCGTAGTGCGTGTGACACACAAAAGGGCACAGATGATGGACGATATGGTGATTCAGTCCGCCCGCAAGCCAACCGACCAGAGGGGTTGTAGTCGCATAGTCGGCCGTGGTGGCGAAGATGTGATAAATCCCGTTGTCAAATTCGTTGCGGCTCAAAGGAAAGTAGGTACTGTCGATGCAATGCGTAGTCTGAAACACCAGGGCCACGCTCAAACCGATGATCAAATGGGCGAGCAGGAAAGACAAGCCGACCAGCCGAGGTGACTTCCCCAGCAACACGACCGGCAAAATCAACATATAGGTGAGGTAGAACGCCTTCCCGGCAAAGAGGATGAAATATTCTCGCGCCGGGTGCTTGGTTCTCAGATAATTGTGCGAGGGAAAGAAAAAGCACTCAAAGTCTCTCACAAACACGTAATCGAGAGAGAACAGCGCGTAAACGAACAGGACATAAAAGTGCTGGAATCGCTGCAGGGGCAGTCGAGGTTCGTGGGGCGTAAAGCGGAGGATGCCGCGCCCGGTGAGGGCGTCGTCCTCACCGTGAAGATTGATGCAGGAGTGGTGACCCCGATGATGGAGGATTCGCCACATGTATGAGCTGATTCCGCAGAGATCGAAAACATAGTTCAGGGACTTGTTCACAGCCGGCTTCGATGAGATGGCGTTGTGGTTGCTGTCGTGCGCAATGTTTAGCAAAAGGAACGTCTGGGCGACGGCGTTTAACAGATACAGGCTGACGAACCACCATGAATCCGGCCTGAAGGCGTAAAGCGCAACCCAACTGCCCGCCAGCACTGCCAGCCCCACCGCGATTTTGACCCACATGGCGCGGTTGGCCTTCGGCGAAATATTTCCATTCGAAAAGAAGTCGTCGAGGCGACGCCGTAAGACCTTCGGAAATGAAGATGCAGAGGTAGGATCGACACCGGAGTGCCGCAACGCGGCCTCCGAGGGTACAAGATCATCAATGTCCAGGTTCAGAGCGATAGGAGCCTCGTCTCAAACGTTACCGGCCGAATGCCGTCGGACTAATGCATCCCCAGCGCGGCTGGACGAGCTTCTGCCAGCCTGCAGTGGACTTTGTTCCCCAGACACAGTCTCGCGCGTAAAGGGTAAAATTAGAAATAAATGCTAGCGCGAAAACTTAAGGAAGATCAAGGGGATTTGAAGCTCACTCAGAATCGGCGGTAACGGTTCGTGCACTCCGGGGCGAAGAGAGGTGGAAATTCTTTCCAGCTTTCACTAAATCTCTGTTACCATCTAGCCCTCAGTAATATAGCATGAACAAACTGTGAATCGGGCGATCCGACATGGGGCGAGGCTCGTCTTCACAGGACCTAGAGTGGGCATGGTCTTAAGAATCATTGTGCCTTTGTTCCAGTGGTCGGTGTTGCCCCTGTGTACAGGGAAACAGCGAGGCTTAAGTTTTCTTCGGAATCTTCTCATCGACATAGGAGGTTAACGAGTGGCGGCGCCACCGCCATGAGTACCGATCCGATACATGATCGCTTCGATTTTAGACAAGCTGGATAGCTTAGGAAATCAGCACCCACACAGGCTCCTGTATTCGTACATTGATGTGAACGGCAGTCCGATTGGAGGCTACTCCTACGAGTCGTTTCTCCACCGGACGAAGGTGATCGCCGGACACTTGCGCAAGCAGCACGGCTTCCAGTCGCAGGACCGTCTTTTGCTGGCTTACCCGCCCGGGCTTGAGATGATCTGCGCGTTTTTTGGCTGCGTACGCGCAGGATTGATCCCCGTGCCCGTCTATCCGCCTAGCTCTCGTGATTTCCAGAGTTCCCTCTACAAAATGGTTCACATCGCAAAGGATTGCCAGGCGGCGGGCGTACTCACGAGCAAAGACTACCTCGGATCCTTGAAGACCAATCTCGCCAGAAGCGGAGTGTGCTCGTCCGGAGTGGATGTGGACTACATTTCCAGTCTGCGTTGGCTGGTAACGGAAGACTTCGTCGACATGATTCCGGGGGAAATACCCAACGGTGGTTCGGAGGTTCTGTTTCTCCAGTACACATCGGGGTCGACGCG